>NZ_JAKTID010000068.1:0-64147 GCF_027854795.1 Acinetobacter sp. AOR34_HL
TTCTGTGATCAATACAGATGGATGGAGAGGCTATGATGGTTTAGTTGATATTGGTTTTGACAAACATTTAAGAGTGAATCATGGGAACAACGAATTTGCATGCGGGGAGCGTCATATTAACGGCATAGAATCATTCTGGGGATATGCTAAAAAGCGACTCGTCAAGTTTAATGGAATTGACAAAAAGATGTTTTATTTGCATCTTAAAGAAACGGAGTATCGCTTCAATCATCGGAACGGTAATTTATATCTCGATTTGCTTAAATTACTCCGTAACAATCCTCTTTAACTTCCTAAGCCCCTAATACAAATTTTAAAGGCTTTGAATCAAGAGGAAGCTGGTTTAAAGCCTTATCCGCATAACAAGAATGAGTTAAATAATAATTTAGGAAAAAGGCATGGATGGTTTATCACTTAACTCAATTTATTACACATCTGAACATCTAGCTTTTGCAGATAGTGTTAAACGTTTTGTTGAAAAAGAAATTTCACCCTATGTAAATGAATGGGATGAAGCAGGCACTTTTCCGCGAGAACTTTATCAAAAGGCTGCTAGCTTTGGTTTACTTGGTTTAGGTTTCGATGCAGAACATGGTGGAATTCCTGAAGCTGATGCATTTCATGTATTGCTTGCTGCAATTGAGATGGCAAAAGCAGCATCGGGTGGGGTTCATATTTCATTGATGATTCATAGCATTGGTACTCCACCGATTCATCACTTTGCACGTCCTGAGATTCGTGATGAAGTTATGCCGCAAATTATTGCAGGTGAAAAAATTTCAGCCCTAGCGATTACTGAACCGAGTGGTGGTTCCGACGTTGCCGCTTTAAAAACAAAAGCGGTTCGTGACGGGGATTATTATATTGTGAGTGGCGAGAAAACCTTTATTACTTCAGGTATTCGAGCTGATTATTATACGGTTGCAGTACGTACAGATCCGAATGGACAAGGTCCAAAAGGGATCTCGATGCTTTTGATGGATGCGCATAGCGAAGGGATTACAAAATCACCTTTAAAAAAGATGGGATGGTGGGCTTCTGATACAGCACACCTACATTTTGATGAAGTGAGGGTACCAGTAAGTCATTTGCTCGGTCAGGAAAATGCTGGTTTTAAAGTGATTATGAATAACTTTAATATGGAGCGTTTTTGGCTAGGAGCGATAGCCTATGGTTATGCATTGGTTTGCTATGAAGAAGCTTTGGAATGGGCACAACAACGTAAAACCTTTGGTAAGCGCTTAATTGATCATCAAGTGGTACGTCATAAACTTGTCGATATGGCTACGCAACTTACAGCTACTCGTGCTTTGTTGGAAGATACTGCATATCGTATGGGAAAAAAGGAACTGCAAGGTAGTGAACTCATTGCACAGATATCAATGCTTAAGAACGTTGCTACTCGTACGATGCAATTCTGTGCTGATGCTGCGGTACAGACCTTGGGTGGTATGGGTTTTATGCGAGGTATGAAGTCCGAACGCATTTATCGTGAAGTGAAGGTGAATATGATTGGTGGTGGTGCCGAAGAAATTATGAAGGATTTGATTAGTAAGCAGTTGCAATATTAATTGGTAAAAAAGGGGGTGATCACTAATTCATCCCCTTTTTAAATTATGTGGATTCAATCCACTCATGATTTAAAATCGCCCAACGCTCATGATCTTTCCATTCTTTACCACCAACGCGTAAATATTGGCGTGAAAACCCTTCTTTAACAAAGCCTGCTCCTGCCACAAGGTGAATGGAGGGGGAGTTTTCAGGTTGGATATTCGCTTCTAGTCGATGCAGGTTCAGTGTTTGAAAAGCTTCTTGTAAAATAAGTTGAAGCCCATGTCGCATATATCCAAGACCTATATATGGATAAAAGGCTTCATAGCCTATATAAGCAGAATGAAAGTGACCTCGAATGATATTCGATATATTAAAGGTTCCTACAATTGTATGGTTTTCAGTTAAACAGACAAAATAACGATATTCTTGCTGTAGGTATTGTTCAAAATCTGTAGGAGGATATGTCCATGGTTGATGTAGATGAACACTATTTTGGTAGGCTTTTTTGATTTCAGCTAAATCACTGAGTTGAGGCTTACGTAAATAGATCTGACTCATTTCAAAGCCATTTCCCAAACCATTTCAGTCAATTCATCAATTTTCACTTTACCTTCTGGTCGGTACCATGTGACTGTCCAAGAAATAGAACCACCGACTAAACGTCGCCAAATAAACGCATCATGTTTGACTTTGCCTTGAGTACGTAATTTTTCAATCACATCAAGCCAGACTTGCTCATATTCATTACGCATTTTCAAAAGGTATTCTTGTTTTTCTTTAGAAAGCGCAAACCATTCATGTACCAGTACTGCCATTGCCGCACCAGTATCACCAGTAATTGAAATCAATTCAGCTCTAATTAAATCACGCAATTGTTGTTCAGGATCATTTGAACGTTCAGCCGCTTCTTTAAGCCGTGCAAAGTTATAAATAATGGTTTGCTCCATCACAGTAGCTAGAATGTCATCTTTACTTTTGAAGTGATGGAAGAGACTACCTGATTGAATACCAATAAATTCACCAAGTTGGCGAACCGTGGTTTTATCATATCCTTGCTTATAAAACAGATAGGCGGCACCTAAGAGCAAACGTCCACGTGGGCTATCGTCAAAACATACGATTTTTGGTATTTGCTCAATTGAAGTTGCGATCATGCCTGTCCGTCTATCCCGTTTAATCAAAGTGTATTGTAACAAAATTCATTTCATGAATTGTCTTATCTTTTTATAACAAGCATTTGCTTGATTTTGTCTGTTTTTGCTAATACAGCATATCATTCTGCACTTTACAAACCAAGCACTTGCTTGGTAATGTTGTGTTGTTTTTAATAATAATGAGAAAGCTCATGACAAGCGTCAAGCAGGATGACCAAAAGTTAGTAAAAATTGGATGTGCTTCTGGGTTTTGGGGCGATACCAATACAGCTGCTTTTCAGTTGGTGCATTTGAGTGATATTGATTATCTGGTCTTTGATTATCTATCTGAAATTACTATGTCAATCATGGCTAAAGCAATGATGACTGATCCTAATCATGGTTATGCATTGGATTTTGTTAGTCGTGTGATGTCTCCACTGATTAATAAAATTGCTGAAAAGAAAATCAAAGTAATCAGTAATGCAGGTGGGGTAAATCCCTTAGCTTGTCGTGATGCTTTACAAAAAATCATTGATGAAAAGGGCTTAGATTTAAAAGTAGCTGTGGTACTTGGTGATGATGTATTGCCAAAGCACACCGAACTGCAGCAAAAAAATATCAAAGAAATGTTTAATGGTGAGCCTTTGCCTGCACATGTGGCGAGCAGTAATGCCTATTTAGGTGCTGTTGCTATTCGTGACGCTTTGGATTTGGGTGCAGATATTGTGATTACAGGTCGGGTGGTCGATTCGGCGGTTGTGCTTGCACCCTTATTGCATGAATACAAATGGTCACTGGATGATTATGACAAGTTGGCACAGGGCTCATTGGCAGGGCATGTGATTGAATGTGGTGCTCAATGTACAGGTGGGAACTTTACCGATTGGCGTTTAGTACAAGGCTTTGACAACATGGGCTTTCCAATTGTAGAAGTCAGTGCAGATTCCTCTTTTGTTGTGACTAAACCACAAGGTACAGGTGGTTTAGTGTCGACTGCAACGGTCGCAGAGCAAATCGTTTATGAAATAGGTAATCCACAAGCCTATTTACTTCCTGATGTAACAGCTGATTTTAGTCAAGTCTATTTAGAACAAGTGGGTGATGATCGAGTTAAAGTCACAGGTGCAACAGGTCGAGCACCAACTCAACAATATAAAGTGAGTGCCACTTATGCCGATGGTTATCGTGTTTTAGTCAGTTTCTTAATCGCAGGTCGCGAAGCGCCTGAGAAAGCACAAACCATTGCCAATGCCATTATCAATAAATGTGAGCGTGTATTGGCTTTACGTTCTGTTCCTCCATTTACAGAAAAATCGATCGAAATTTTAGGTATTGAAAGCACCTATGGGGCACATGCACGCATTAAAGAAAGCCGTGAAGTCGTGGTCAAAATTGCAGTCAAACATATGTTTAAAGAAGCATGTATGTTCTTCGCTTCGGAAATCGCACAAGCTTCTACAGGTATGGCACCTGCATTAGCGGGCATTGTCGGTGGTCGTCCTAAAGCTTCTGCAGTCGTGAAATTGTTCTCTTTCCTGATTGATAAAGATCAAATCAAGGTTGAAGTTGATTTTGCTGGTCAGCGACATCCTGTTGAGATTCCTACTGGCTCAGCTACACAGAATTTCGCTCCCCATCCAACTGGTGAAGTCGCAACTTATCAAGGCGATGAAATCGAAGTGCCTTTGATTGAGATTGCTCATGCTCGTAGTGGAGATAAAGGTAACCATAGCAATATTGGTGTGATTGCGCGTAAAGCAGAATATTTGCCGTGGATTCGAGCGGCGCTCACTGAAGCAAATGTTTCAGACTATATGCTGCATGTTTTAGATCCAGAAAAGTCAAAGGTCATTCGTTATGAATTACCTGCGATGAATGCACTGAATTTTATGTTGGAAAATGCCTTAGGTGGCGGTGGGATCGCAAGTTTACGCATTGATCCCCAAGGTAAGGCTTTTGCACAGCAATTGTTAGATATGCCAGTCAAAGTACCAGCGAAATTGTTAGAAAAATAAGTAAGGGATGTAAATCAAATGGGTTATCAATCAATTTTCAGAGCAGATGCATTTGACGACAAAGTGATTATCGTCACAGGTGGCGGCTCAGGTATTGGACGCTGTACAGCACATGAGCTGGCATCTCTAGGTGCTCAAGTTGTGATTACAGGTCGAAAAATTGAAAAGTTAGAAAAAACTGCAGCAGAAATTAGCGAAGATGGTGGAAAAGTCCATTTTATCGTTTGTGATAACCGTGATGAAGAACAAGTCAAAAGCATGATTGCTGAAGTCATTGAAAAATTTGGCAAGCTCGATGGTTTAGTGAATAACGCAGGTGGGCAATTTCCTTCGGCATTGGAAAATATTTCTGCTAATGGCTTTGATGCTGTAGTTCGCAATAACTTGTATTCTACATTCTATTTAATGCGTGAAGCCTATAACCAATGGATGGCTAAACATGGGGGCAGCATCGTCAACATGACTGCAGATATGTGGGGCGGTATGCCAGGTATGGGACATTCAGGTGCAGCACGCTCAGGTGTGGATAACCTGACTAAAACGGCTTCAGTAGAATGGGGTAAATCGGGTGTGCGCATCAATGCAGTTGCGCCAGGATGGATTATTTCATCAGGTATGGACAACTACAGTGGTGACTTTGCCAAAGTGATCATTCCAAGTTTGGCAGGTAATGTTCCGTTAAAACGTATGGGTACAGAATCTGAAATTTCTTCAGCAATTTGTTATTTGCTTTCTGATGCAGCGGCTTTTGTTTCAGGGGTAACTTTACGTATTGATGGTGCTGCATCTCAGGGAACACGCATGTATCCATTGGCAGATGCAACCAATAGCCAGTCTTTTAATGGTTTCCATCGTGCTTTTATTCCAGAAATTTTTAAAGACAAAGCTGGAGAATAAGAAGAATGACCATTCTCCAATCTGAAATTGCAGTCGGTAGTGAGCAATATCAACAAAACCGTGAAGCTTTGTTGAATCAAATTGCGGAAGTACGTGCAGTACAGCAAAAGAGTATTGATAAATCTTATGTGGCTAAACCAAAGTTTGATAAGAAAGGTAAAATTTTGCCGCACGAACGTGTGCGCTTACTATTGGATGCGGATTCACCTTTTGTCGAGTTATGTGGCTTAGTCGGCTACAACATGCATGATGATAAAGATGGTTCAGAAGCAGGTGGCGGTATTATTGCGGGTTTGGGCTTTGTTAGTGGTGTACGATGCCTAGTCTCTGCTAGCAATAGTGCGATCAAAGGTGGAACTATGTCACCGATGGGTGTACAGAAAACCTTACGCTTACAGAAAATCGCACTTGAACAAAAACTACCGATTGTTACTTTAACGGAAAGTGGTGGGGCAAATCTTAATTATGCCGCTGAAGTATTTACCTATGGCGGTATGACCTTTGCCAATCAAGCACGGATGTCTGCGGCAGGGATTCCACAAATTTCGGTGGTACATGGTAATGCCACAGCAGGTGGAGCATATCAGCCTGGTCTGTCTGACTATGTGATCGCGGTCCGTAAGCAAACAGAAATGTTATTGGCTGGTCCCCCATTATTGTTAGCAGCAACAGGTGAGGTGGCAACGGCTGAGGAACTCGGTGGTGCTGAAATGCATACACAGGTTTCTGGTGTAGCTGAATATTTAGCTGAAAATGATGCTGATGGAATTCGACTTGCTCGTGAGATTTTAGAGCATTTGAATTGGAAGGAACAAACCACTAGTCTAAATCAAAACTACAAAGAACCGCGTTTCGCGCCTGAAGAGTTGCTTGGCATTATTCCCAAAGATCCAAAGCAACCTTTTGATATGAAAGAGGTTGTAGCTCGTATTGTTGATGATTCAGATTTCCTTGAGTTTAAACAGGAATACGATGCTTTAACCATATGTGGTTGGGCGAAAATGGGTGGCGTACATATTGGCATTATTACCAACAATGGACCTATCACACCACAAGGTGCGGTCAAAGCAGCACAATTTATTCATCTGTGTGAGCAGACCAAACGACCACTTTTATTCCTGCATAACACTACAGGTTTTATGGTGGGAACAGATGCTGAACAGAACGGCATCATTAAGCATGGTTCGAAATTAATCCAAGCAGTTGCGAATGCGACTGTACCGAAAATCTCGATTATTGTGGCTGGTTCCTACGGTGCAGGCAACTATGCGATGTGTGGGCGTAGTCTCTCTCCAAGTTTTATCTTTGCATGGCCAAATTCACATGTTGCGGTAATGGGGGCAGCACAAGCGGGGAAAGTGTTGCGTATCGTCGCAGAAGGTAAACAGAAAGCTTCTGGAATGGAACCGAATCCACAAATGTTGGATTTCCTAGAGCAAAGCACTGCGATGAAATTAGAACAACAATCAACCGCTTTATTTAATACAGCAATGTTGCATGACGATGGGATTATCGATCCAAGAGATACGCGTAAAGTCCTGATCTTCTTGCTACAAACCATTTATGAAGCACAACAACGTGAACTCAATTCAACACGTTTTGGTGTATCGAGATTTTAAGCAATCTCCCCTAGCCCCTCTTTAAAAAGATTGGGAACTCCTCCCTTTGAAAAAGGGAGGTAGGGAGGGATTTAAGAATATGTAATTTTTAAGGAAAAAAATGAAATTTACCGCAGAGCATGAAGCATTACGTCGTACCGCACGTCAGTTTGTAGAAAACGAACTAAATCCATTTATTCCAGAATGGGAAGCAGCGGGACGCTTTCCGATTCATGACGTGTTTAAGAAAATGGCAGATTTAGGTTTGCTGGGTATTTGTAAGCCAGAAGAAAATGGCGGTTTGGGTTTGGATTATTCATATAACCTTGTTGTCGCTGAAGAATTAGGGCGTGCAGCATGTGGTGGTGTGCCACTGGCGATCGGTGTGCAAACCGATATGGCGACACCTGCACTTGCTCGTTTTGGTAGCAAAGAATTAAGAGAAGAATTTTTGAATCCTGCGATTCGTGGTGAATATGTGGCATCAATTGCAGTATCAGAAGTGCATGCAGGTTCAGACTTAGCAGCAATCAAAACCACTGCGAAAAAAGATGGTGATGATTATGTGATTAATGGCAGCAAAATGTGGATCACCAATTCATTGCAAGCTGATTTCTTCTGTTTACTTGCCAATACTTCAGATGACAAACCTCATGTCAATAAATCCATGATTATTGTGCCTGCGAAGACTGCGGGTATCAGTTTTTCAGAGCCGCTGAATAAATTGGGTATGCGTTCAACCACAACTGCTCAGGTCTATTTCGATAATGTTCGAGTGCCGCAGCGTTATTTGGTTGGTGCAGAAGGCATGGGTTTCATGATGCAAATGATGCAGTTCCAAGAAGAACGTATGTGGGCATGTGCCAATGCAGTAGGTGGTTTAGAAAAAGTCATACAACAAACGATTGATTACGCTAAAGAACGTACTACTTTTGGTCAGCCCTTGATTAATAACCAATATGTACATTTCCGCTTCGCCGAGTTAATGACTGAAGTTGAAGCATTAAAGGCGCTGACTTATCAAGCTTGTGAACAGCATATTGCTGGGGAAAATGTCACGATGTTAGCTTCAATGGCAAAACTCAAATCAGGGCGTCTCACTCGTGAAGTCGCTGATACTTGTCTGCAGTATTGGGGCGGCAATGGCTTTATGTGGGATAACCCTGCTTCTCAACTTTATCGTGATGGTCGCCTTGGTTCAATTGGTGGTGGAGCCGATGAAATTATGCTCGGGATTATTTGCAAGTTGATGGATATTCTGCCGAAGAAACAGAAAAACTAGCTACGTTGCTCTTGCAGCGTTAAAAATTGGCTCTAAATGCTCAAATATGAGCAAGGAAATAGCGAAATATATTTCGTCCTTGCGCAAGATATTCTGCGCATTTTCGCCAATTTTATGCCTTGCAATAGCTGCCTCGCCATACGTTTTTCTTATTGGATTTAGGACTTATAAAAATGCTAAATAATTTACAAGTGGATGAAAGTATCCAACTTGAACTACAAGGCAGTATTTTAACGATTTGGCTTAATCGACCTGAAAGTCGCAATGCCATGAGTCTCAATATGGTTAATGCGATTCAACAGGTCTTTACCCAAATAGCAGATGATGTATCGATTCGTGCTGTGATTTTACGTGGTAAAGGCGGACATTTCTGTGCAGGCGGTGACATCAAAGATATGGCAGCACTCCGTGAAGAGGCGGCGAATGTGGGTAGCTTACAGCCTTATGTTGATTTTAACCGTCGTTTCGGTGCCATGATTGAACAAGTTGATCAAGCGCCACAAACCGTGGTTGTGATATTAGAAGGTGCGGTATTAGGTGGAGGTTTTGGCTTGGCCTGTGTTTCTGATGTCTCGATTAGTCGTGACAATGCTCAGTTTGGCTTACCTGAAACAGGCTTAGGTGTTTTGCCAGCGCAAATTGCACCTTTTGTAGTGAAACGCATTGGACTAACTCAAGCGCGTCGTTTGGCATTGTTAGGTTCTCGTTTCAATGGTGAGACTGCTCAGAAGTTAGGTGTAGTACATGATGTAGTGCATGATGAAAATGAGCTTGAGCAGCTACTGAGCGATACAGTTCAACAAATCAAACGTGCTGCACCATTAGCCTCTCGCAATACTAAAGCTTTATTACATCGTACTTTGAATGAACCTTTAGATTCTCTACTCGATGATGCTGCACAGCAATTTGCGCAAGCTGTCGGTGGAGTAGAAGGTCAAGAAGGTACGATGGCATTTATTCAAAAACGTTTACCAACTTGGACTGAGCAATGATGAAATTTTCAAAAGTTTTAGTCGCAAATCGTGGTGAAATCGCAGTTCGAGTGATGCAAACAGCGAAAGCGATGGGCTATCAGACAGTTGCTGTATATTCAGATGCAGATGCGAATGCTCGCCATGTTCAAGTGGCTGATGAAGCTGTATACATTGGTGCATCTAAAGTCTCTGAGTCTTATTTGTCGATCACCAATATTATCGAAGCCTGCAAAAAGACAGGTGCCGATGCTGTTCATCCTGGTTATGGATTTTTATCTGAAAATACTGATTTCGCCCAAGCTTGTAGTGATTATGGCATCACTTTTATTGGTCCAAATGCCGCTGCGATTCATTTGATGGGTAGTAAGCGTTTGTCAAAAATTGCCATGATTGAGGCGGGTGTACCTTGTGTACCGGGTTATGAAGGTGATCGACAAGATATCGAATATTTAGCTGAACAAGCAGAAAAAATTGGTTTCCCTTTGATGGTGAAGGCATCTGCTGGTGGTGGTGGGCGTGGTATGCGTTTGGTTCACCAGTCTGCTGATTTACTCGAAGCTTTAAAAACAGCGCGTTCAGAAGCCGAAAATGCATTTGGTTCAGGTGAGCTGATTATTGAAAAAGCAGTGATTGCACCTCGTCATGTGGAAATTCAAGTATTTGGTGATACGCATGGCAATTACGTTTATTTATTTGAACGAGACTGTTCAATTCAGCGCCGTCATCAGAAAGTAGTCGAAGAAGCACCTTGTCCCGTGATGACACCTGAATTACGTCAGCAAATGGGCGAGGCTGCAGTTGCTGCCGCCAAAGCTTGCGACTATATCGGTGCAGGTACGGTTGAATTCTTACTTGATCACTCAGGTGAGTTTTATTTCCTTGAAATGAATACTCGTTTACAGGTTGAGCATCCAGTAACAGAAATGATCACGGGCCTCGATTTAGTTGAATGGCAACTCCGTGTCGCAAATGGTGAAACTTTACCTCTACAGCAGCATGAACTCACTTTAAATGGACATGCAATTGAAGTGCGTTTATATGCAGAAGATCCACGACAGGATTTTTTGCCTCAAACTGGAAAGGTACTCAATTGGAAACCTGCAGGCTCTGATGGAATGTTATCAAATGTTCGGATTGATCATGGTATGTTAGAACAGGGTGAAATTAGTCCGTTTTATGATCCAATGGTGGCGAAGATAATTGCTTATGGTAAAACTCGTCAGGATGCGATTCGTCTGTTAGCGCGCGCAGTAAATGATTGTGTGCTATTGGGTGTGAACAGCAATAAACAGTTTTTGGTGAATTTATTACGTCATCCGATTGTCGTGGCAGGTGATACCAATACCGCATTTATTCAACAACATTTTCAAGATGATGTCAGCCTACATCAACAAGGGCCAAGTTTGGAAAATCTTGCGGTTGCTGCAGCATTGTTCACTCAACTGAACCAAGCGAAAGTTTCATGGCAAACAGGTATTTCTGTGCCTTTCCCATTAAAACTAAAATGTGCTGATCAACAGCTATTACTTCATGTCCAAACAGATCATGATCAACTGATCGCTATGCTATGTGATCAGCAAGTCAAGATTAAGATTCTAGCGATTCAAGATACACAGATCATTTATGATGTAGATGGTATACGCCGTAAATTGAGTTATGTACTTGATCAAAATCAGCTTTATTTAGATACAGCGAATGGCAATCTCATAATAGAGAATAGCACTTACGCAGAACCTGAAGCGGTTGAAGTTATCGGTGACGGAAAGATTCGAGCGCCAATGGATGGTGCAATTGTGAATCTATTGGTCAACGCTGGTGATACCGTTACCAAAGGTCAAACTTTATTGATCTTGGAGGCGATGAAAATCCAGCAACAGATTAAATCTGATGTGGATGGTGTTGTTGATGAGCTCATTGGTCAAGTCGGTCAACAAGTGAAAAAACGACAATTGTTATTAAATGTCGCAGTTGCTTAAAGCTTATTAATTAAAAAGCTAGGTTTGACCTAGCTTTTTAATAATTTTTCTACAGTATTGAGTGAGCTTCTCGAATTTCCTTTTAATTCTTGTGTTGCAAACTCTGCCAAAGCTTGTTCATGTGCCAATAAATATTGCAGAAAGGTTTGAGTCTGAACATCAGCGTGTTGATTCATTCTCACAAACGTTTCCATAAACGGTTTGGTGCCCTGTTTTAGTAAATGCATCGCAACTTTCCATGGAAGCTTTGCCATCGCAATCCCTGATGCTTTGGCTTGTAATTTAATATGTGGTCGAATCTTTGCGGTATGACCATTTTCAATTAGAAAATTTTGTAACTTATGTAAAGTTTGAGTTTCTAATTGAGCCAAGACATTCCATTTATATTGTTGTTCAGCCGAGCGGGTATGCTTTGCTGCATTTAGAAAAATCAATTCACCTAAGATTTCAGATTCAAGTGCAGTATTTAAGTCATGTTTCAGTTTTGGGTAATTCACTCCATTGATTTCCAAAAAAGAAGTTTTTCGTGAGTTTTACTTTTACCTCAATATAGGTGAAAAAATTAGATGCTGAAATAGTCGCCATTTGTATATCAGATGGCATCACAATTAAGGAAACAGATTCGATCGCAAGCTTTCAAGACGTTGTTGATATTGCCTTTGCCATTCAGTTTCGGAAAGCTGAGACTTAAGCAGTTGCATTTCTTGTTGCAGTTGTTTGAGTGCCTGTTGATATTGATCCACTTTCTGTTGCTGCTGTTGTTCACGTTGTTGCTTAAATTGCAGGTCTAATTGCTCTTGTTGTGTGAGATAGCGTTGTTGTAATTCTTGTTTTAGACGTTGAGTTTCAGCAGTCGGTTGTCTCTCATCAAGTAGCTGAACAGCTTGTTCATAACGAGCGAAATTATCCTCTTGCTTCATTAATCGAGGATATTCTTGTTGAAGCGTTTCTAATGCAGCCAATCGTTGTTCGGGACTCAATTTTGTATTTTGTTTAAGTTCCGCATAAGCAAAACGATAATCCGCATATTCACGTTCTTGTCCAAAACCTAAAGCCGCTTCGTCTTTGCCTAGCATCTGTTCTCTAAGTTTCCAAATTGCATCAAAGCGTTCTTTAGGGGGTAGCGCCGTTGATAATACTGTAGTTTGCATTTGCTGTTCATATTGCGGCATACGCTTCAATAAATTTTGCACAGTTTGAGCGAATTTTTGATCAGGATAGGCATTAAGCGCTTTTGTTAATGCAGCATTGCAGTCATCTAAATGGCAACTGGCTCGGTATTGATTTAAAAACTGGTTAATATTGCCTGGATTTTTTTGCAAAGCCTGTAACTGTGTCTGTAATGATTGTTGCAATATCTCATCCTTACTTATGTTTTGCATATCATTTGAATTAGACACAGTGTGATTGGAGGACTGTTCATTTTTGGTTTGTTGCGTAGCAGCGGAAGAGGTGGTGCTCTTCCAAACTGCAAACGCAATTAAGACCAATAGAACAATAAGGCATGTGATCCATAGTCTTTTATTCATAATACTTCCTACTTAGGGACCGTAGTTAAAATGTCCCATCACAGGGAAGTGATCTGATAAATCCCAAGTCATATAAAGCGGATCTGCGGTAGAACGTAAAATACGAACATCATTGCGAGATTGAATAGGCTGACGATGTGTATTTGAAGAAACGACATAATCTAAATATTCAACCGTTGTTCCACCCGAACCAGCTGCGCCAGCTAGTTTGTTGACACGTGGGTCAAAAGTTGAAGCAGTGTAACCAGTACTGATTGGTGCAGTTGCATTAAGATTGGTCAGCATATCTTGATAATCTTGCGGCCATAAGAATTTATTTACATTAAAGTCACCACCCATTAATACCGCATCGAAGCTAGGAATATTCTGCTGATTAATTAATTGACGGATTTGTTTAAATTGGACTTGTCGTAATGCACGTGCTTCATCTGTATCGAAGGAAGCCGTGTGGGTGGATGTTACGTGATAAGCTTTTCCATTTTTGATGATCTCAGCATAAATTACACCTTTGTCAGCAAAACAATCTGTTCCTGTACAATCTGGATAAATCATTTCAGCTGTTTTTACGATTGGATATCGACTTAAAACAAGGACACCACTGTCATATAAGTTATAGCCTGAACCAACTGGAACATGGGTTTGATATGGATATTGTTGGGCTAGTTGATTCAGCATACTAGTCCGTGATGATGAAAATGCTTCTTGAAGCAAAATGACATCATATCCATTTAAATGATTTGGTAACTCTGCTAGGCGTTCGCTAATTTTGCTTGCAACCATAGGCAATCCATAAATATTGTATGACAGTACTTTTAATTCATCTGCGCTATTGGATACAGGTTCTTGCACTGTGTTTTGGTGAATTGTGTAGTGGAAATCATCATACCCACCCGTATATTCAGCTTTGACCGCAGCCTGAGCAGATAAGCCTGCATAAGTTGTATTAATTCGATGAATTGCACGATCAGAATACCATGGCGATGTCGTGGTTGCTGTTTGGATACCATGCTTAATCGTACTACCTGTCCAAGTTCCTGTCATGGTTTGTTTGAGCGTTACTTGTGAATTTCCACTCGTTACAACAGTGTCAAAATTATAGGTTTTACCTGATTTTATGCCTGAGTATCGATTCATTCGCAGCACGCGTTTAGTCTCATAGGGTGCGATTTGAGTCGCTTCCTGAGCCCACTCATTTCCAGCTTGTAAAATATGCGTTCCAGTTTGAGTGATTTGTACAGATACCGTTTGAGGTGTTGTATTCGTGACAAATACATAAGAATCAGCATATGCATTTTGTGCAGATACGCCACCTGCTAAAAGCATAACCCCAGCGGCAAATTTAAAGCTGTCCAGCTTCATCGTTCTTCTCCGTTAAATTTAATTATTTGTGAACAAACTCCTTTTCATAATCATTTAAATTTTCGTTTTTGAATATTTTTTGGGTTATGATTTGTTCGAAAATAATCATAATTGAAAAATATTTATAATTCATTTAATTTTTTTTACCATTCAATTGAATTTGTATGATTTATCTTGTTGTTTAAGCATATTAAAAACTGGATAAGTAGGGTTTGTTCTGAATAGTTGGGTTATTTGCAATACTTCAAAAAAGAAAATTATAGAATGTGGATTTTCGAAATTAAAAAAGCTCTGACAAATTGATCATTCATCAGAGCTTAATTTATGCGTTATGAATTATGCTTGATCAGCTTCTATGATTGCTGCGCTTGCTTGCTTAAGGCTATATAACAATTGACCAAGTAATACGTCTTTGTTGCTTAAAGTCACCATAACCATTGGGTGGTGGGGGGCAGGGATTGAGGTCAGGATCGCCTTACCATTTTCTGCATCTAAAGTAATACTTTGACAGCCAGTAAGTTGAATCTCTTTTAAAAAGGCACTCACCATAGCCAGAATAGAACTACTCACCGCAGCAAGCTTAGTACTATTATATGGATTCTTCTTGTAAACTGATGCCAATTCAAAACCATCTGTAGAGCAGAGCATAATATAATCAATGCCACGAATATTCATCAATATGTCATTGGCTTGAGCTTTAGCCAAATGGATCAACTCCTTTGGCGCTGTACGTTGTTGACTTGGAATGCTGAACATAATTCTTCTCTTTCAAAATGATTAATTCGTTGCTCTCAGATTGACTTCTAATGCTGCAATCAGTGATTCAATCATCAGCAGAATGTGTTCTTGTTTTCGGGCATCAATAAAAAACAGAGGATATTGATACTCATTTTGAATTAACCAATCTCGATAAATTGAAATCGGTTGCCCTTTATTTTCATCAACATGCGTGATGCCGATCGAAATATTTTGTGTATAGTCTTTAAAAGTATCTAAATAGCCTTCTAGCTCCTCTAGAGGAACTTTACTATTATGATCAACCAAGATAATTACACCCAAAGCACCTTGGCAAATAACTGGCCAAATGAAATCGAATCGTGCTTGTCCAGGTGTTCCATAAAGTCCAATTTTAACACCGTCATCTAAAGTAATTTCACCATAATCAATGCCAACAGTTGTTTGCATTTTATTATGTGCCTGACTGTCTGTATTAAATGCTTCGGTTGCAAGCACAGGAATTTCGGAGAGAGATTTAATCGCTTCAGTTTTACCTGCACCCATGCTTCCTGCAAATACAATTTTATATTGTTGAAGAATCATAGAATTCCTTATAGCCCAAATCGGCGTCGGATTTTGCCGAAAAACTTATTTAAAAAGCCTTGTTGTTCGTTAGAGGCTTTGGTTTCCTCTAATTTTAAATAATGACTTTCTGACGCTGGGATAACACCGCCATTATTTGAAATAATGCATGCGGAAATAAATTGTTGAACCGTTTGAATAGGGAGTTTGAGTTGTGTAGCAACCTGTGAAAGTTGAGCTCCTTGTATAAAACATGCTGAAAGTAAAAGTGCAATTTTTCGATCTGTGCTTTGATGTGGTTGAGGCCAATACTCAATTTTGTAATATTCGTTTTCTTTAGGCGATAGCTTTTGGAATTCAGAAGAATGCCAAAAAAGATTCCATAACCAGTCTTGTAAGTCATATTCGACTTTACGAGAAACCTTAGTAAAATCAGATGTAGTAGCAAATTTATAGTTAAAACTATGATTTGTTTGTGTATTTAATCGAGTTGGCTCTAACCATGCAATTTGGCTACGCGTATCAATGATGGCTAAAGTGCCATGATCATCAAAGATGTGTAATCTTGCATTTTCTGGATTAAACATTTCAGCAAGAAATTTTTCATTTATTGCATCATGTTCTATCTTCAATTCATTTTTGGTTTGTTGTGGTTGGTGACTAGCCAAATAACTTAATAATCGATGTTGAATCCAGTTGTTTAGTGCATCCCCTTGCTGAAATGGCAGATAAAGTGTGTTGTTTTCTTCTATCGTTGATGAATCGTGATGTCCTTTAGATACTTTTAAGCAGGGTAATTGTTTTTCTTTAATAATTCGTTGGATACCTTCAGTATCAAAAAAATTTTCATTTATTAGTAGCAAGTCTATATTTGGATCGGCGATGTTTATCCAATTAATGCCAAATTCATTCGGTATTGTTTTTCTAAGTTCTATTTTTAATTCCTCTGAAACTTTTAAACTTATACCTGAAATTGCGATATTAATGCAATGTCCATTCATAGTATCACTTTAATGTTTTATAAAAAATTGGACTGCACAAAATTAGTCATAATTAATGACTAATAATAGACCTCTCATATATTTTTATATTTTAATGGAATATAAAAATATACAAGAAGTCTAGTATATAAAGTAACTAGATAATACTAATTAAGCAAAATTTAATTCTTTTTCAAACGTTTTAAGTTCGTGACGTGCCATAGCAAGGTTTGACTTGCTGCGGTCTAAAACAAGATAAAGGAACAAATTGCCATTGCTTTCTAGAGGACGAATAAGGTGATAAGCCTTACCTAAAGTAATCAAAATATCTTCGATATCATCGTTAAGTTTCAATGAGTTAGCTACAGGACGCTTTGCGCGGATTACTTCTGTATTACCAGCTGCTGCTAGTTCTAAATCAATTGATCCCCCACCTTGAGTTGCTAGTGCTAAACCGCTTTCTGTTTCTACTAACGCTGCTGCAACGAACCCATCAATATTTGTTAAGCTTTCTAGTGAAATTTTAGCTATGATATTATCTCTACTAATACATCTTGTTTATGAATTTATATTCCCTACTTTTGTTTTAGATTATTCTTCAAAAGCAGTTAATATCATTATAGGAATCTATAATTAAATCAATTGGGCTTTAAAATAATTTAATTCACAAGATGGCTGTAAATTGACAATTTTTGTCAAGCTATCAAAATAAAATAATAATTGAGAACTATATTTTAATTTTATTGTGAGTTGTTTCACATAAATAAATAGGTTTAAGTAGGTTTTTTGATTGTAAATAAATGTAAATAGAATGTTGCTTAGACAAGCTTAAAGATTTTATCAGAAAATAAGTGTGCTTATAAGGTATTGATTCAGCAGGTAATAAATACCTGCTGAATCTTTCTGACGTGTTTAGTTGATCATTAATTGGCTGTATGAACAATACATAAATAGCAAAATGACCAATGCAACAAATGGTGAAACAATGTACGCCCATTTTGGCGAGTCAATCATGTTTGTTTCATTTTCTTCAGTAATGTCATTATGATGCGGTTGTGCTTGATTTACCATTTGATTGAACTCCTGCATGGTTGCTTCTAATGAAATATCTATTTGCTCAACTGGTTTTGAGCCAATTAACTCATTTAATTGAGCACTTGACCAAACCCAATCATCTGCCTGGCCAGAAAGATGTTCGATTTGTCCTAATAACAATTCTGACATCCCAATTTGACCAAAATGACCTGTTTGATCGAGTTGATTTAATTCATTGAGTTGAAGAACAAGAATCTCTGAAATACTTGTTTCTAAGTCATTGGGAGCTAGTGCTGACTGATTATGCTGTGAGGTCGTAAGATGCCTAGCAATTTCTTGTATATACAGAGGATCCGCAGTTTGGATTTCTTGATATAGTTTTTTAGCGTTTTGCTTCCAGAGACTGATTAGGCGAGCAAGTGCAAGAGCATTGATCTCCTGAATGAAGACAGCCTTTTCTTTTACCGAATACTGATTTAAGAGTTGAGGTTTTTGAATTTTTATTTGTTCAGCAAAATATTGGACTAGGTCAAACGCCATATTCGATTTCCTTTTATTTTAATCTAAAATTCTAAGGGACGGTTTTTTCTTACTTGGTTCAGCTACTTCCGTTGATGGAGCTGTTTCAGCAACATTGTTTGTTTCTACAGCATCATATTCGCTTGGGTCAAAGAATAACCCCTGACCATTTTCTCTCGCATAGATGCCCAAAACAGCCTGAATAGGAACGTAGATGTCTTTTGCTACACCACCAAAACGCGCTGAGAAAGTAACCGCTTCATTACTCATATGTAATTGATGAATAGCATGTGGCGCTAAATTCAAAACAATTTGACCATCTTTCACAAATTGTAAGGGCACTTCGGTATGCGGTTGGGTTGCATCTACGAGTAGATATGGTGTGAGTTGGTTGTCACAGATCCATTCATAAATTGCGCGGGCAAGATAGGGGCGTGTAGGGCTGAAATTCAATTGCTCTGACATAACTTATAAGCTTATTAAATCGTTGAAATTAACTCATTGTAGCTGTTTTTTTCTTGTGGTGTCATTGATTTGATAAATGCTGGTCTGTTGAAGACGCGGTGACAGTAAAGAAAAATAGGGCGGCAGTGCTGTTGGGGTAATTCAACCCCCATGTTTTTAAGTCGTAAAAAAATAGGGGCTAAGATACAGTCCAAAATCGAAAATGTTTCAGACATAAAAAAAGGGAAATGTTGAAATAAAGGCGTTAGCGAAATAAGCGTATCTCTAAGCTCTTTTTGTGCTTTTTGCTTAAGTTCTAAATTTAATGTGTCTGCATGTTTTAGCATGTGATCAGCAAGTTTGAACCAGTCTTGTTCGAAACGCCATATATATTGACGTTGTTCGGCTCTTGACATCGGTGCGTCAGCATACAGCTTATTTTGACGATATCGATCATCTAGATATTCTGAAATTACGGTAGCTGAAAATAGTTTTAGATTTTGTTCAATCAGCATTGGTAATTGATTGTAGGGATTAAGATCAGCGAGATCTTCATCTTCATGATCTGTGATAATGAGCTGATATTTGATTTGCTTTTCAGCTAATAAGAAACGAATCCAATGTGAGCGGAAATCATCTGCATGACTATACAACGTAATGCCTTGAACAGGCGTATTTTCAACCGATGACATATCACAAAACTAATTATATAAACGTTTTAGCATACTAAAAAAATCATACAAAAGCATCTTTGAATTCTTTTGTTTAATCTAAAATAAAAAACCTCGGAAAAATCCGAGGTTTTTGTCCAATTCGTAAAACGATTAACGTTTAGAGAATTGAGGACGTTTACGAGCTTTACGTAAACCAAGTTTCTTACGTTCAACTTCACGAGCATCACGAGTAACGAAACCAGCTTGACGAAGAGCAGGTTTTAAAGTTTCGTCAGCAGCGATCAATGCACGAGTAATACCGTGACGGATAGCGCCAGCTTGACCACCAATACCACCACCTTTAACAGTGATGTAAAGGTCATATTTTTCAGTTACTTCTAAAAGCTCTAAAGGCTGACGCACAACCATACGAGCAGTTTCACGACCGAAATATTGCTCTAAAGTACGATTGTTGATTACGAGTTTACCTGTACCAGCTGATAAGAAAACACGTGCAGTTGCGGTCTTACGGCGACCTGTACCATAGTTTGTAGCCATGTGCTGTATCCCTTAGATGTCCAAAACTTGTGGCTGTTGAGCTGTGTGAGGATGCTCAGCACCAGCATACACTTTCATTTTCTTGATCATAGCATAACCAAGAGGACCTTTTGGCAACATACCTTTTACAGCGCGTTGGAAAATTTCTTCTGGTTTGTGAGCAACTAACTTTTCGAAGTTAGTTTCACGGATACCACCAGGGAAACCAGTGTGGCGATAATATTTTTTATCTAGAGACTTGTTACCAGTTACTTGAACTTGTTCAGCATTGATAACAACGATGTAATCACCAGTGTCAACGTGAGGAGTATAAGAAGTTTTGTGCTTACCGCGTAAACGACGAGCGATTTCAGTCGCAAGGCGACCTAAAGTTTTGCCAGAAGCATCAACAACGTACCAGTCGTGTTGAACTTCAGCTGGCTTAGCGCTGAGAGTTTTCATTAACCACTACCTATTATAGTTGGTTTGAGCAAGGAATCGCCCAAACAAAAGGAGACCGAATTCTACATGAATTAATTGATCATCACAACAATAATCCTTTGGAAATGTCATATTTTGTGAATATTCGACCAGTTTTGTAATGTTCTTAAAATTAAGTGTCAGAAACGAATTTTAGCTTGTTAGGGACTCAAAACTGCCCTATTATTTTTATACCAAATATTTAAAAAATAGAAGTACTTATATGTTTTTTGGGGGAATTTGATGGACTCGTCGTTTTTTTTAAAAATTGCCATAGCTGTCTTACTTTTACAGTTAAGCATAACCCAAACACATGCTCGGAAGCTCTATAAATGGGTGGATAGAAATAGTATTACAAATTATTCAGAATTTCAGCCGAAGGAAGGGTCGACACGCAAACTTGAGGTTTTGGAAAGCCGTGGTAATGAACATTTTGATCCGATGATGGCTGTCACAGCTGAAATGAAACCTATCGAAATTCCAGTTGATCCGATGAATCTTCAGGGAACATCGAGTTCAGCTGCTGCAACTCAAACAGTGAAACCTTCGACTCAAACTGTTGTGAAACAAGGAGTGCTTGCTGCTCAGCCTTATACAACTCCAATGAACAGCACAGTTGTATCAAATGTAACTGAGAAGAAAGAATCACAGACTGAGCTTGTTCAACAAACTAGCGATAAAAAAGAAACTCCGATTAATCCTGTGGCTGATAAAGCTGCAAGTACTGTAGTTGTGACTGAGAAAACTGCGAATACAACGATCACTATTGAGAAAAAGGAAAAGCCACAAGCAATCGTGGTTGCTCAACCTGAGAAAAAAGATAAGCCTAAAATTAATCCATGGACGAGAACACCAACTTTCTCACCTTCTAACTTAGTGCCATCTAATTTGCCAAAAGTAAAAGCGCCTTGAGCAAGATAAATTCAATGTGTGAATACTTTTTAAAATTTTGCTCAAATTATTTTTGATATTTCACTGAGTACCAAAAATAAAGCAAATGCACTCAATCAAAATTTAATAGCGGTATATAATAGTTGGAATTGAAATCAAGTTAGGTCTGTAAGATGCTGCCGTTATATGTCACGTCAGGTGAGCCAGCTGGCATCGGTCCTGATATTTGTCTTAATTTGGCAAATAGAGAAGATCTGCGTCCCGTTGTCGTTTTAGCTGATATAGATATGTTGAAACAGCGGATAGAACAACTCGGGCTTGAGGTTGAATTAGTTCTATACTCAGGCCAGACTGAACCGAGTTTGAATGGTCAATTATACGTCGAGCATATTGCTCTTGCTAAACCTGTTAGTTTAGGCTGTTTAGATGCCGAGAATGCATCTTATGTATTAGAACAACTTCATCGTTCAGCTGATTATGCCTTGTCTGGAAAAAGCGTAGGTGTTGCGACAGCTCCTGTACAAAAGTCGATTATCAATGATGCAGGTATTGTCTTTAGTGGACATACTGAATATTACCAAGAGTTTGCTCACGTTGATCGTGTTGTGATGATGTTAGCAACTAAAACTTTACGTGTAGCATTGGCGACAACGCATTTACCATTACGTGATGTTCCAGACGCCATTACTCAAGAGCAATTGCATCAAGTCATTGATATTTTGATTCATGATTTAAAAACAAAATTTAAAGTTAACCAACCACGTATTTTGGTATGTGGGTTGAATCCTCATGCAGGTGAGGATGGTTATTTAGGACGTGAAGAGATTGATGTGATCAATCCTGTTTTGGAAGAGTATCGTGCTCAAGGTGTCCAAATGAGTCTGAGCTTACCAGCAGATACTTTATTTACCTCTGAAAATTTAAAAGATGCGGATGCAGTTTTAGCCATGTATCACGATCAAGGTTTACCTGTGCTAAAATCACAGGGCTTTGGTGAAGCAGTCAATATTACTTTAGGCTTGCCATTTATTCGAACTTCGG
The DNA here is from genome assembly GCF_027854795.1 of Acinetobacter sp. AOR34_HL. Taxonomy (NCBI): domain Bacteria; kingdom Pseudomonadati; phylum Pseudomonadota; class Gammaproteobacteria; order Moraxellales; family Moraxellaceae; genus Acinetobacter; species Acinetobacter sp. AOR34_HL. Next base: position 22,200 of record NZ_JAKTID010000068.1, read on the forward strand.
TTGATCATGGTACAGCACTTTCTCTTGCTGGTACTGGGCAAGCAAAAGCGTCTAGCTTGCATGTCGCAGTTGATTTAGCACTTGATCTCGCTCGTGATTGATTAACGAGCCAATTATTCGCATTGGAATTATTATGTATCAAATTAATGCCCTAAACCCTAAAGATGAAGGGCATCAGGCTCGAAAACGTTTTGGTCAAAACTTTTTACATGATCAACGTGTGATTGCCAAAATTGTACGCTCAGTGAATCCTCGTGCGGGCGATAATATAGTTGAAATTGGTCCAGGTTTAGCTGCTTTAACTTCTCCATTGATCGGTGAGTGCGATGCTTTAACCGTAGTCGAACTTGACCGAGATTTGGCAGCAGGTTTACCTGGTCGAGTACCACATCCTGAGCGACTCACTATTGTTGAAGCAGATGCTTTGAAATATGACTTTACCCAATTATTCCAAGAAGGGCGTCCGCTCCGCGTAGTAGGGAACTTGCCGTACAATATTTCAACGCCATTGCTTTTTCACCTCTTAGAGTTTGGCGATAAAGTCAAAGACATGCATTTTATGCTGCAGAAAGAAGTAGTGGATCGTATTACTGCCGAACCAAACACCAAAGAATATGGACGTTTATCTGTAATGATTCAGTATTACTGTAAACCAACGTTCTTATTTGAAGTGCCACCAGGTTCCTTTAACCCACCACCTAAAGTGACTTCAGCCGTGTTTCGTTTGGAGCCTTATGAGACGAAGCCAATTATTGCAAAAAATGAAAAAGCTTTGGCTCGCTTAGTTGGGCACGTCTTTACACAACGTCGTAAAACATTGCGTAATAGTTTGAAAGGTATGTTGGCTGAAGACGGCTTTGAGAAAGCTGGTGTAGATCCGATGGCTCGTCCTGAAACATTAAGTTTGGCTGACTTTGTGGCTTTATCTGACCAAATGGTGTCTTGATGTCTAAACGCTATAACTATGTGATTGGTGATGTGCAGGGTTGTTTTGAAGCATTAAAAGCACTTTTAAAAGAGATCCGTTTCGATCCTGATCAGGATTTTCTTTGGTTCGCTGGTGATTTGGTCGCGCGTGGTGAAAACTCGGTCGGTGTATTGCGTTTCGTCAAAAAACTTGCTGATCGTGGTGCTGCTGCTACTGTATTAGGCAATCATGATCTGACCTTGATTGCCTGTGCACGTGGGTTTAAGAAAATCAAAGACAAAGATCGGACTCAAGATGTAATTGATGCAATTGATGGTGATGAACTCATCGATTGGTTGCGTAAACAGCCATTAAGTTTGTCGCCAAATGACACTACGCTTATTACCCATGCTGGGATTCCCCATATTTGGTCAGCTGAAAAAACTGTGGAGCTTGCTCAAGAGGTGCAACACGCTGTCGGACATGAAGATCTGTGCGTTTTGGATGCTTTTCTGCGGGAAATGTATGGAGAGCAACCTGATTTGTGGACTGATGAATTATCGGGTGCTGAGCGTTTACGATGTATTACCAATTATCTGACTCGTATGCGTTTAACGGATATTGATGGACGTTTAGAGTTTAAATTTAAAGATGCTTTAGATGCTCCAATGCCTGAAGGGTTTAAGCCTTGGTTTGAATATGAGAGTTTGGCTGCGAAAACACACCATATTATTTTTGGGCATTGGGCAGCTTTACAGGGAAAAACAATTAACGCCAACATTCAGAATGTAGATGGTGGTTGTGTTTGGGGGCAGCGGTTGCTTGCATATCGTTTAGAAGATCAGCAGATCTTTGCGATAGATAATCCAATACAATAGTTTTTCTATATTTTATAAAATGCCCAGTATTTATCCGATATTGGGCATTTGTTGTTATGGTTTGTCAAAAAACTGTCACATCCTGATCATTAAAGTGTCAAAAAATATTTATAAGCTTTAAAGCATGAAAATAACGACACAAATGGATGGCGATATGCAAAGTACATACGCGACATCTCTTTTAGAGCAAGAACAGTTTCCTGAAAGCTTTAAGTTTTACTTTAAAAGGAAGCAACTTAAAAACAAACAAGATGAATTGTCTGAACTTCGAGATTTAGTTCGCCCACGTTTAAGAATCGCAATTGTTACTGAAACTTGGCCACCAGAAATTAATGGTGTCGCGATGTCGATGATGCAATTGTGTCAAGGATTACAAAGATTAGGGCATAAAATTTTATTGGTACGCCCGATCCAAAAAGAAGTATGTACAGAATTTCACCCTGATCAAGAGTGTTTAGTGCTGTCACAACCTGTACCCAAATACCCAAGTGTTCAGTTCGGTTGGCCACAATATCTTAAAGTTTCCAAAGCTTTTGAAAATTTCGCGCCAGATGTTGTGCATATTGTGACAGAAGGGCCATTAGGTTTAACGGCCTTACAAGCTGCGAAAAGTAAAAAAATTGCAGTCTCAAGTGGATTTCATTCAGCCTTCCATGATTTTAGTCGTTTTTTTGATTTGGCTTTTTTAGTCAAACCCATCCAGCGATATCTAACATGGTTTCATAACAGTACTGACGTAACCTGTGTCCCGAGTCAGTTTACTGAACAAGCATTACGTAGTTTTGGTGTGACATGTCCATTGGTGGTGGTTGGTCGTGGAGTAGATGTAGAAAAATTTTCGCCTAAGCATCGCTCTCAAAAACTACGTCAAAGTTGGGGGGCTGATACAGATACTCGCGTGATGCTATATGTGGGTCGTTTATCTCCAGAAAAAGAAGTAGATGTTCTCATTAAGAGCTTTCATGCATTGCAAGCTCAGCAAGGTTGCAATATTAAGTTTGTGATCGTTGGCGATGGTCCTGATCGTGTCCGTCTAACAAAATTAGCAAACTCAAAAGATATTATTTTTACTGGTAATTTGAGTGGACAAGATCTTGCCGCTGCTTACGCGAGTGCGGACGTTTTTACCTTCGCTAGTCAGGCAGATACGTTTGGGAATGTCGTTTTAGAAGCGATAGCAAGTGGTCTAGCCGTTGTTGCTTATGATTATGTTTGTGCTCATCAGCACGTCAAACATGGTCAGACCGGGTGGCTAACACCTTTGGGTAACACAACTGAATTTGTTGAATTAATCTGTAATTTACCTGCGATAACGCAATTGAGAGCAATGGGACAACTGGCAAGTGAAAGTGTTCAGTCGAATAGCTGGCAGTATCCCGTACAACAATTAGAACAAGCACTGTATCAGGTCGCAAAGGAGTCTCCCATGACCGTGACCTAAGCAATTCTCATTAAGAGGAGAAAAAATATGAAATTTGAAAATGCAAAAATAAAAATGCTCGATCTCGATTTAAAAGGCTGTGTTTACCTTAACCATCTATCACAGTCACAACGTATTGCACTATTTTTTAAAACGATTAGTCGTTTGGGAGATGGACCATTTTGGTATATCATGTTGTTGTCTGTTTGGACAATGCAGGGTGTGGCATACGGTCTGAATATACTCTATCTCGTTGTGATGGGTTCTATAGGGACACTCATTTATAAATTCTTGAAAAATAAAACGACCCGTCCTCGACCTTATCAAGTACATCAGGTGATTGTACTAGGTGAGCGACCTTTAGATCATTTTAGCTTTCCTTCGGGGCACACTTTGCACGCAGTGATGGTGACAATCACATTAGGTTATATACAACCACTTTTACTCATTCTGATGTTGCCGTTTACCATACTGGTCGCTTTATCTCGTATGGTGCTTGGTCTGCATTATCCGAGTGATGTGATTGTTGGTGCGATCATTGGTGCATCGGTAGCTAGCACAATTATCTTACTCGCGCCAAGTTTTAACGTGATTTTGTGATGTTTTTGATGGTCATCACTATCTCTTAAAACACATCATTTGTTAAAGTACGTTCAATAATCACATTCTATTAGGTTAACTCATGGGTTTACGTTGGACAGATACGATTGATATTGCGATTGAACTCACTGAAGCACATCCAGATGTGGATCCACAATGGATTCGTTTTACTGATTTACATGCATGGGTTTGCGCATTACCAGACTTTAGCGATGATCCGAATAAATCGACAGAAGGTTTGCTTGAAGCCATTCAAATGGCTTGGTTAGACGAAGTTCGTTAAAAATTTATCAGAAATCTCAGAACTTTTAGATATTCAAGCTGATTATTAACGATTACATCGGTATAATGCGGCAAATTTTTTTAGTTTACACATAATAGGAGTCAATCATGGCGATTGAACGTACTTTATCTATCGTAAAACCAGATGCAGTTTCTAAAAACCACATCGGTGACATTTTTGCTCGTTTCGAAAAAGCGGGTTTGAAAATCATTGCGACTAAAATGAAACACCTTTCTCAAGCTGATGCTGAAGGTTTTTATGCAGAGCACAAAGAGCGTGGTTTCTTTGGTGATTTAGTTGCTTTCATGACTTCTGGTCCAGTTGTTGTATCAGTTCTTGAAGGTGAAAATGCAGTTCTTGCTCACCGCGAAATCTTAGGTGCTACAAACCCTAAAGAAGCTGCTCCAGGTACGATTCGTGCTGACTTCGCTGTAAGCATTGATGAAAATGCTGCTCACGGTTCTGACTCAGTAGCTTCTGCTGAGCGTGAAATCGCTTACTTCTTTGCTGATAACGAGATTTGCCCACGCACTCGTTAATCCAAAGTATTCAAGCCAGATAAGTGGTATACTACTTATCTGGTTTTTTGTTTTTTATAGATTGAATTGTGTGGATAATGCACAATATTTTCTAGTGCTGATATCGTTTAGGTAAATATACATGAGTTCTGCAGTGGTCGTTTCATCAGAAAATTTGGATGAAAAACAACAGTCTGTTTCTACATCTGTCGTCCAAGCTGCCGATAAAAAAGTAAATTTACTTGGCATGTCACGTACAGAATTAGAAGCCTTTTTTGAAGAATTAGGTGAAAAGAAGTTTCGCGCTGGTCAAGTGATGAAATGGATTCATCAATATTTTGTTACTGATTTTGCTGAGATGACCAATATCTCGGGCAAACTTCGCGAAAAATTAGAAAAAATTTGTGAAATCAAAGCTCCTGAAGTTGTTCACCGTAATTATTCTAAAGATGGTACTCGTAAATGGGTTTTCCGTGTAGGAGATGGTGAGGGGTCTTTAGTTGAGACTGTACTCATTCCAGCAGAAGACAAAACGGGTGCACGTAAAACACTTTGTATTTCATCTCAAGTTGGATGTGCGCTTGATTGTTCATTCTGTTCAACGGGTAAACAAGGTTTCCAACGTGACTTAACACCTGCTGAAATTATTGGTCAGCTTTGGATGGCAAATTATTCTTATATGGAAGATGTGCCTGTAGCTGAGCGCGAAAGAACTGTAACTAATGTCGTAATGATGGGTATGGGTGAGCCATTACTCAATTATGATGCGGTGTTGAGTTCTATGCAGTTAATGCTAGATGATTTTGCATATGGGATGTCTAAACGTCGTGTAACTTTATCGACCTCGGGTGTAGTACCGAAGATTGACCAACTCGCACAAGATATTGATGTTGCTTTGGCAATTTCTTTACATGCGCCAAATGATGAGTTGCGTAACGAGTTAGTACCAATTAATAAAAAATACCCATTGGCACAGTTAATCGCTGCTTGTCAGCGCTATTTAGCCAAAGATGGTAATGAAAGCGCACGTCGTCATGTCACGATTGAATATGTCATGCTTGAAGGTGTCAATGATCAGCCTGAGCATGCTCAACAATTATTAAAATTATTAAAAAATCTACCAAGTAAAATCAACTTGATTCCATTTAATCCATTTCCGCATGCGCCATACGGTCGTTCAAGCAGAAATCGTATTATTGCATTCCAAAAAACTTTGTCTGATGCAGGATTTGTGTGTACGATTCGTCAGACACGTGGTGATGATATTGATGCAGCATGTGGTCAATTGGTTGGGCAAGTTGCAGACCGAACTCGCCGTGCAGAACAATGGAAAAAGAAAGTGGCGCAACGACAAGAAATATTGCGCACACAAGGATAATCTTAGGGGAAAAGCGTTGAATACAACTCGACTAAAAACGATTTTAGCTACTACTGTTGTGTTTACTGTATTAGGTTTGACTGCCTGCCAATCAACAACGTTAAGAAAAGATCCAGAAAAGGCAGTACAAGTCCGAACTCAACTCGCTGCTGAATATATTCGAACACGTGATTTGGATTCAGCGAAACGTTCCCTTGATCAAGCTTTAAAAATTGATCCACGTGATGCTACTGCCAATATGATGATGGGTGTTTTGTTGCAACAAGAAGGCAGTAAACCAAACATGGAGAAAGCAGAAGCTTATTTTAAGCGAGCAATCTCTTCAGAACCCGATAATGCCCAAGCTCGTAATAATTACGGTACATATTTGTATCAAATGCAACGTTATAATGAGGCGATTGAGCAATTTACCGTTGCAGGTGCGACGTTAGGTTACGAACAGCGTTACCAATCGTTGGAAAACTTGGGTCGAATCTATTTAAAACTGGGTGATGTTGCGAATGCTGAAAAATCATTCAAGCAAGCCTTACAAGCAAATCGAAATTCGACAATTTCAATGTTAGAGTTGTCCGAAATTTTCTATTTGCAACAAAATAATAGAGATGCATCGCAACTTTATGAACAATACGTTCGTAATGTCGGGCAGAAAAATCAAGGTGCTCGTGCACTTTGGATCGGTATACGCATTGCTCGAGCGAATGCGGATCAATTAGGAATGCAAGTATTAGTGAATCAAATGCGTGCTTTATTTCCTGATAGTCCAGAATATCAACGTTATTTGCAATTACAGTACAGTACTGAGGCCGTATGGAAATAAATCCAAATTCACATCAGCCAACTGGCTCAACCTCACCTTCGTCTACGTTAGGAAATATTCAACGACCAGGTGAGTATTTGCGTCAAATTCGTATTGCACAAAAGAAAGAACTTGAAGAGATTGCAAACGTTTTGAATATGCCTGTTAAAACGTTAACGGCATTAGAGCAAGATGATTATAAATCATTGCCAGAAGCAACTTTCATCAAAGGTTACTATCGTGCGTATGCCAAATGCTTAAATGCAGATGCGAGTGCGATCATTCAACGCTTTGATGAAATCTACGCAAACGATACCGGCTTAAAAGCAAATCACGCTTTGAATAACTCTCCAATTAAAATTATGGGGAAACTTTCAGGCTCTAAAAGTGTACGTAATCGTAAATGGCTAAAACGTTTATCGATTTTAGTTGCTGTACTTGTTTTGGGGTGGTTAGCTGTAATGGCTGTACAGAACTGGACCTCAAGTCAAAAAGATGAAGTTGATGTACCAAAAGTGACGAATTCAGATGTCGAAATTCTTCCAATGGGCAATACCGTAACTACATCAGGTGATCAGTTAGTGCTTGGTTTTAGCCGTCCAACATCAGTTCATATTGTTGATGCGACTGGTAAAGTATTGGCAACAGGTCGTCAATCATCTACATTGACACTCAGTGGTGAGTCACCATTCCAAATACGTTTGGATGATGCAACTGCTGTGTCATTGAGTTTAAACCAAGAGCAAATCTCCTTATCTCCATACACCGTTAATGGAAAAGCAGAATTCCGTTTGTCTCGTTAATGCCAATTAGAGTAGAGCTATACGATGATCGTGAACCCAATTAAGCGCCGCCCGACACGAAAAATTCGTGTTGGTTCGGTGTATGTCGGTGGTGATGCGCCGATCAGTGTTCAAAGTATGACAAATACAGAAACTTGTGATGTCGATGCCACAGTTGCACAAATTCAGCGTTGTGTAGATGCTGGTGCCGATATCATGCGTGTTTCAGTGCCATCTATGGAGGCTGCTGAAGCTTTCGGTGCGATTAGAAAACGCGTTTCGGTTCCTTTAGTTGCTGATATTCATTTTGACCATCGTATTGCTTTGGCTGTCGCGGATTATGGGGCAGATTGTCTTCGTATCAATCCAGGTAATATTGGCTCAGATCAAAAAGTGCGTGAAGTCGTTGCTGCTGCAAAACATCATGGCATTTCAATTCGTATCGGGGTGAATGCAGGTTCTTTAGAGAAAGATCTGCAAGTCAAATATGGCGAACCAACGGGTCAGGCATTGCTTGAGTCAGCGATGCGTCATATTGATATCTTAGATCGTTTAGACTTTCATGAATTTAAGGTTAGTGTAAAAGCATCGAATGTATTTTTAACTATGGATGCTTACCGTTTATTATCACAACAGATTGATAATCCTCTGCATCTTGGTGTGACTGAGGCAGGCATCTATCGTACTGGAACGGTGAAATCAGCAATTGCACTTGGTGGGTTACTGATGGAAGGCATCGGCGATACCATGCGTATCTCGCTAGCTGCAGAACCAGAAGATGAAATTAAAATTGGTTTTGATATTTTAAAATCATTAGGTTTACGTTCGAATGGCATTAATTTTATTGCGTGTCCAAGTTGTTCACGTCAAGAATTTAATGTTATTCAAGTGATGCAAGCATTGGAAGAGCGTTTGGAAGATATCCGCACACCAATGGATGTATCTGTGATTGGCTGTAAAGTCAACGGACCAGGGGAAGCTAAAGAAGCTGATATTGGTGTCGTTGGTGCGTCGCCGCGTTCACTAGTTTATCGCAATGGTGAAAAAAGCCATTTGATTGATACAAATCAGTTGGTTGATGAAATCGAGTCGATGGTTCGTCAACGTGTTCAAGAGCTTGAAGAAGCAAAATCTAAAGAAATTATTCGTAGTTCATCATGAGTTCAATTGTCGCTATTAAAGGTTTTAATGACACCCTTCCATCGCAAACTGCGGCATGGAGAAGTCTGGAACAACAACTTGCATCTTTGATGGATGCATACGGTTATCAGCAAATTCGTTTACCTATTGTCGAGCAAACTGGTTTATTTAAGCGCGCGATTGGCGATGCAACGGATATCGTTGAAAAAGAAATGTATACCTTTTTTGATAAAGGTAATCCGCCTGAATCATTAACCTTACGTCCTGAAGGTACAGCAGGTTGTGTGCGTGCAATGTTGGAACATAACTTACTTCGTGGGGCAACTCCACGTGTATGGTATGTCGGTCCAATGTTCCGCTATGAAAAACCACAAAAAGGTCGCTATCGTCAGTTCCACCAATTTGGTGTCGAAACTTTTGGTGTGGCGACACCAGATATTGATGCTGAAATCATCCTTATGACGGCGCGTTTGTGGAAGCGTATGGGTGTCGCGGATAAAGTTCAACTTGAGTTAAACACTTTAGGCGAAACTGATGAGCGTACAGAATATCGTAATGCATTGGTTGCCTTTCTCAATGAGCATAAAGATGCATTAGATGAGGATTCACAGCGTCGTTTGACTACGAATCCGCTTCGTATCTTAGATTCAAAAATTGAATCGACACAAAAAATTCTAGAAAATGCACCGAAGCTACATGATTTCTTGAAAGAAGACTCATTAAACCATTTCAACCAATTACAGCAATATTTAACAGATGCTGGCATTCAGTTTGTTATTAATCAAAAGTTAGTACGTGGTTTAGACTACTACAACAAAACTGTATTTGAATGGACAACAACCATGTTGGGTTCACAAGGTACAGTATGTGCTGGTGGTCGTTATGATGGTCTAGTTGGACAGCTCAAAGGTAAAGCAGATCAATCGGTTCCTGCAGTCGGCTTTGCGATGGGAATGGAGCGTTTGCTGCTTTTGCTTGAGCAAGTTGAACAAGCTAAACCAGTTCGTGATTGCGAAGTGTTCTTATTGGCTGAGCCTGCTTACCAAGCGAAAGCATTGGTATTGGCTGAACAAGTCCGTGATCAGTTAGAGGCAGTCAACAGTTCGATTCGTTTCAAAACGGGTTCTCAGGGCAGCATGAAAAGCCAAATGAAAAAAGCGGATCAATCTGGCGCGATCTATGCGGTGATTTTAGGTGAGCGTGAGTGGGAATCACAACAGCTTCTGGTTAAAGAGCTTGCGACAGGGGAACAATCTCAAGTTGCGGTCACTGAATTGACAGCATTTTTGCTCGAAAAATTTAAACAATAAATTGCACAATATTTAGGAAAAGGACAATCACATGAGCTTAAGTGATGAAGAACAACTCGACAGTTTAAAGTCGTTTGCCAAAAAATATGGTTCTGCCATGATTAGCGGAATTCTCATTGCCTTGATTGCCTTTTTTGGTTGGGAATATTGGCAAAAAAAGAATTTGGCTGAATCACAGAATCAAACAGCTAAAGTCCAAAAGCTCATGGACGAAGCTAAAGCGGTTGCGGGTCAACCCAATGCTTTTGCGACGGTATCAGAAGCTGCTGATAAGATTGTGAAAGATGATGCTGATTCAGTGCAAGCAATTCAGACGCAATTCATTTTGGCTAAGCTGGCATATGAAAAACAAGATTATGCCGCAGCTGAAAAAGCATTAAAGAAAGTCGAAAACTCAAAAGTTAAAGACGCAGGTTTAATGCAAATTGTGAAAATACGTTTAGCTGATTCTCAATTGGCTCAGAAAAAATATGATGAGGCTCTAAAAACTTTATCTAATGTTTCTGAACCTGCTTTTAAAGCAACAGTAGATGAGTTGCGTGGCGATATTTATGTTGCTAAAAAAGATGTTGAATCTGCACGTAAGGCGTATCAAAGTGCATGGAATAATGTACTTGAACGTAAGCAAGAACGTCAGCTTTTACAAATTAAACTCGAAAGTGTTGGCGTTTTAGTAGATGATCCTGATTTTGAACGCCCAATCTTAGATACTAAAGTGGATGAGTCTTAATGCAGAATATACTAAAACTCCCTTTGGCAATTGCAGTTGCTTCAGCCTTATTGGTTGGATGTTCGAGCAACAAAGTTAAAGAAGCAAAACCGAATCCTTTGCCAAAAATACAGCAAGAACAAAGTCTTAATCTTGTATTTTCACAAAGTGTTTCTTCAACGAATGCTGCTGAAGCATTACGTTTGCAATTGGACACAGATAATGGTGTGATTTTTGCGATTGATCCAGACGGTCAGGTTTCTGCTTACAAAGGTAAAGATCGACTTTGGAAAAGTAAAATTACCAAACAAGAGCTAACTGCTGGCGTGGAAGCTGCTGAAGGCATCGTGATTATCGGCAACCGAAAAGGTCAATTATTTGCTCTTGATCAAATGACTGGCGAACAAAAATGGACAGCACAATTGTCTGGTGCCATTTTATCTCCATCATTAATCCAATCAGGGCGTGTGATTACGATTGCAAATGACGGTACTGTTTTTGCTCATGATGCAGTTACAGGGCAGCAAGTTTGGGCCTATAAATTACCAAATGTTCAATTCAGTTTACGTGGTCAACCAGCACCAGTGGCATTAGATGAGCGAACAGTTTTAGTCGCTTCTGCAAATGCTTATGTTTATGGCTTGGATGTAATTAGTGGAGTCCCACGTTTCCAACGCCGTGTTGCAATCAGTGAAGGGCGCTCAGACATCCAGCGTTTAATCGACATTGTTGGTGATCCTGTTGTTGCTGGTCAATATTTGGTTACAACAAGCTTCCAAGGTCAAGTCACTGTCACTGACTTAGCGACACAACGTGTGGTGTGGAGCGAGGATGCAAGTAGTACCAATCGTCCTGAAGTCGCAGAAGATAAAGTTTTTATCTCAACTGTTGATGGCAAATTAAATGCTTACAATTTAGCGACAGGTGAGTTGGTTTGGCAAAATGAAGAATTACTGAATCGCCAACTGAGTAACCCAGTTGTACTTGGTCAAAACCTTGTGGTTGGTGATCTAGATGGTGTTTTGCATTTGATTGATCCAGCGTCAGGTAAACTAGTTGGGCGTGCAAAAACCAGCGGTGAAGTGCAGTCCTTACGTGTCATCAATGACCAACTTTATGTGGCAACACGAAAAGGTGCATTAAGCATTTGGCAGAATCGTTAATTTTTCCTACGCTTGTGTTAAAATGCTTAATTAGCAGTTGCTAATAAAAGAATGATCGGGGTATTTGTGTATACAAAACCCCGAATTTTTATTGTGATTTTTTAAATCACCAAAATCTTCCATACTGTTTCTAGAATGCTGTCATCAACGATGGCTCGTCTGAATTAAGGTTAATTTATGAAACCCGTTATTGCGCTCATTGGTCGTCCAAACGTCGGAAAATCAACGCTATTTAACCAAATCACAAAAAGCCGTGATGCTTTGGTTGCTGACTTCGCTGGTTTAACTCGTGACCGCAAATATGGTGACGCGGTTTATCAAAACAAATCCTTTATTGTGGTTGATACAGGTGGTATCGGTGAAAATGAGGGTGGTATTGACTCTTACATGGCGGAGCAGTCAAAAACTGCGATCCATGAAGCTGATATTATTATCTTTGTAGTTGATGCACGTGCTGGACTTTTAGCATCAGATGAGCAAATTGCCCGTGAACTACGTACATTGGGTAAAAAAGTTTACTTAGTTGCTAACAAAGTTGATGGTGTGCATGCTGAAGCAGCCCTTGTTGAGTTTTATAAGCTCGGTATGGGTGAGCCGATGCAAGTTGCTGCGAGTCATGGTCGTGGTGTTCAGCAAATGCTTGAAGAGGTATTAGCTGAAGTACCTGAAGATGAGAATCCAGAAGAGCATAATAAAAATACAGGTTTACGTTTAGCCATTATTGGTCGTCCTAACGTTGGTAAATCAACATTGGTCAACCGCTTACTTGGTGAAGAACGTGTAGTTGCATTTGACCAACCAGGTACGACACGTGACTCGATTTATATCCCATTTGAACGAGATGGTCGTCAATATACGTTGATTGATACTGCAGGGGTGCGTCGTAAAGGTAAGGTTGATGAAATGATTGAGAAATTCTCAATCGTAAAGACTTTGCAAGCGATGAAAGATGCACATGTAGTTGTCGTTGTAGTTGATGCTCGTGAAGGGATCGTTGAACAAGATTTACATTTGATTGGTTATGCGCTTGAAGCGGGTCGTGCGATGGTGATTGCCATCAATAAATGGGACAACATGACCGAGTACGATCGTAAGCAATGTAAACTCGATGTTGAACGTCGTTTCGATTTCATTCCTTGGGCAAAGATTCATTTGATCTCGGCTCTACATGGTACAGGTGTGGGCGAATTATACCCATCTATTCATCGTGCCTATGAATCTTCAAATCTGAAAGTATCACCAGCAAAATTAACGCAAATTCTAAATGATGCGACTGAAGCACATCAGCCGCCTTCAATTGGTGGTCGTCGTATCAAAATGCGTTATGCGCATATGGGGGGACAAAATCCACCAACGATTGTGATTCACGGTAATAAAGTGGATAAGACACCTGCAGATTACCGTCGTTATTTAGAAAACGTGTTTCGTAAGGTTTATAAACTGGAAGGTACCCCTGTAAAAATCGATTTTAAAACTTCTGAAAATCCATTCGAAGGGCGTAAGTCTCAAGTGGATGAGCGCGTTGCAGCACGTAAGCGTCGTTATATTCAGAAATTCAAAAAGGCTGAAAAGAAATTTAAGCGATAATTTTTTGAGTGTCATCAAAACCCAAATTTTAATTTGGGTTTTTTTTATCAATAAGGACATGATCGATGAGTCAGCGTAAGATTGAATTACATGTTCAAACGTTAGATAACATTTTAGATTTACAGCAAAGCGATTTTTCTGATTTTCGCTCATTTAATGATTATAAAAAACAACAGATTAAGCAGTTTCGTAATCAATTACTATCACAACATCTCGGATGTGATCTTAGTGATTTAGATTTTGCCAAACACGAGCATGGTAAACCTTATTTAACTTCTCATATGCTCAACTTTAACCATTCACATAGCAAAAAAAGCTATGTGTTAGGACTAAGTGATCAAATTCTGGATATTGGTGTTGATCTCGAGGAATTGGAACGCAAAGTGCGTTTTGATGCTTTTGCTAAACATGCTTTTCATCCCAAAGAATATGAAATTTGGCAACAGTTGGATGAAGATAGGGAGTACTGGTTTAAAGTTTGGACGACCAAAGAAGCTGTTTTAAAAGCTTCGGGTCTGGGTATCCGTTTGGATCTGAATACTCTGAATACAAATGTACATCCAGAACAGCAGGGAGGGATGTGTTCACATCCTTTAATTGGAACATTTGGTTATCAGAACTTTTCGTTGAATCAAAAAATTATATTGACTATAGCTTGGCGAGCTGAACTCTCTTGTAGAGGTTTCCAGTTTCCTGATATTCAGGTAATTCAACATGACTAAATACTAATTTAAAAATGATCACCTACAAAAAATGCCAGTGATAACACTGGCATGTTTAATCTGTATTTGTGGAAAACTTTAAGGAATATGATCTTCTTCAAATTCAGGTTTAACTTGAACAATAAAATCTTGACGGTTAAGACCACGCCATAATGCAAATGCTGTTCCGATATAAATCGATGAATAGGTACCAACGAATACACCGACAAACATGGCAACAGAGAATAAATGCAGACCATCACCACCAACAAACATCATTGCTAGAACTACAAGTAACAATGTCATTGAGGTATGAATGGTACGACGTAAAGTTTCTGTTAATGCGATATCAACAATTTCACGTGGTGTCGCACCGCGAATCTTACGGAAATTTTCACGAATACGGTCTGAGACAACGATGTTATCGTTAAGTGAGAAACCCATTACCGCAAGAATCGCTGCAAGTACGCTTAAATCAAATTGCCATTGGAATAAAGCAAATGTACCAATAATGATGATGATATCGTGGAATAACGATAATACAGCACCCATCGCAAGTTTGAATTCAAAGCGAATCGTCACGTAGATCAACATCAGAATCATCGCAAGCGCTAATGCACCCGCAGAGCGAATGTATAGCTCATTACCGACTTGACCGCCTACAGCATCAACTTTATGTACTTCAGCAGCATTGTTTGGTAACTGCACTGCTTTAGTAATCGTTTCACTTAGGTCTGCTACGTTTAAATCTTCTTGTACTGGCATACGTACAATTAGGTCAGTATTACTTCCTAAAGTTTGTACAACAGCATCTTTAAATCCAGCACGATCTAATGCTTGTGAAACTTGAGCAGGTTGAACTGCCTGAGCATAATTCAACTCAGCTGATACACCGCCTGTAAAGTCTAAACCGAGGTTTAGACCTTTCGTCGCAATAAAAAAGATACTTACGATGGTCAGCAAGATTGAGAAGATTGCAGCAGGTTTTGCTATCTTCATAAATGGGATGATTTTTGCATCATCAGGACGACCGTATTGTTTTGAGTCTTGTTGAGTCAGATCAGTCATATGAATCTCCTTAAATGCTCAACTTAGTCAAATTACGGCGTTTGCCATAAATGAGTTGTACGATCGCACGTGTTACTGTAATTGCAGTAAACATTGAACATACGATACCAATCATAAGCGTCACAGCGAAGCCTTTGATCGGACCTGTACCGATAGCGAATAAGATAAATGCAACAATAAACGTCGTTAAGTTCGAGTCAAAAATAGTGTTATAGGCTCGATCATAACCCGCAACAATGGCTTGTTTTGGAGAGGCACCCCACAGCATTTCTTCTCGTATTCGTTCACAGATCAGAACGTTTGCATCGACAGCCATACCGATACCAATCACGATACCTGCAATACCAGGAAGGGTAAGGGAAGCACCTAACCAAGACATAACAGTAAGAATCATCGCAAGGTTAAATACCAGAGCGAAATTCGCAATTACACCAAACAAGCGGAAGAATACCACCATCCAGATTGCAACAAGAATGAAACCAATCTGAGTAGATAACACACCTGCATCAATATTTTCTTGACCGAGGCTAGGACCAACCACACGTTCTTCCACGAAGTACATTGGCGCAGCCAAGGCACCTGCACGAAGCATCAACGCCAGTTCAGCCGCCTCCTGTGGAGAGTCAAGCCCCGTGATACGGAACTGTGAACCCAAAACGGCCTGAATAGTTGCGGCATTGATCACAACAGATTCAGTATACGGTGTGCGGACTTCTGTTTGAGTACCTGTAGCTGGATCAGTGACATAGCTAATTTTTTGTTTATTTTCAATAAACAATACAGCCATACGTTTGCCAACAGCATTACGTGTTGCATCTGCCATGAGCTTACCGCCAGCAGTGTCTAACGTAATATTAACTTCTGCACCACCAGAGTCTTGGCTAAAACCAGAACTTGCATTTTGAACGCGTTCACCTGTCAAAATACGGTTACGATTTAACAGAAGCTGTCGGCCACTATCCAGTGATTCATAGGCAAATAATTCCGTGCCTGGAGGAAGCGGCTGACCATTATATTTTCCTGTATATGGGTCAATATATTGATCATTACTATCAGCAACCAAACGGAATTCTAAGTTTGCTGTACGACCTAAGACACGTTTTGCTTCAGCAGTATCTTGAACGCCAGGTAACTCAACCACGATACGGTTGCTACCCTGAGTTTGTACCAATGCTTCAGCAACACCTAACTCGTTAATACGATTACGTAGGGTCGTTAAGTTTTGATTCACCGCGTAAGATTGAATTTCTTGACGACGAACATCTGTATAGTTGAGTTTTAGTAAAGCACCATCTGTACTTGCTAGTGCTTGCTGTGTGAACTCATTGCCATTTCGACGTAAGAAATCTGCTGCTGCATCACGGTCAGTTGTATTGGCAAACTGAACAGTAATGGTATTGTTATTCAGTGCTAAATTATTAAATTTGATTTTGTTGTCACGAAATTGACGACGCAGATCAGTTGCCGATGTTTCCATACGTTGGCTAATCGCTTTATCCATGTCGACTTCGAGCAAGAAGTGTACACCACCGCGTAAGTCCAAACCGAGTTTCATCGGTTTTGCACCAATCTTTTGCAACCATTCAGGTGTGGTTGGCGCAAGGTTAAGTGCAACCACGTAGTCTTCACCTAAATCACGACGTAGCACTTCTTTTGCTTTTAATTGAGCTTCTGAAGTGTCTAAACGTAATAATGCCGCATTGTTGGTGAAACTATTATCATGGCTACTGATGTTGGCAGCTTTCAGAATCTGCTCAGCTTTTTGCACAACCGTTTGATCAATTTGTGTACCTGCTTTTGCACCAGAAATTTGGACAGCAGGTTCATCAGGATACAGACTTGGAAGTGCATATAACGTACTGATCACGAGAACGACGAGAATCAGTAAATATTTCCATGCAGGGTAACGCATTCGTTTTCTTCTTAAATGAAAAAGTCGTGCTGAGGCACGACTATTTTATGATTAAAGGTTATTTAGTGTGCCTTCAGGTAATACTGAAATGACACTTGCACGTTGGATTTTTACTTCTACGCCACGGCTTAACTCAACAACAGCGAAGTCACCATCAAGCTTCGTGATTTTCCCCATTAAACCACCAGCAAAAACGATTTCACTTCCCACACCTAAGCTTTCGATCAAAGAACGGTGTTCTTTCGCACGTTTAGCTTGAGGTCTCCAGATCAAGAAATAGAAGATTGCAATAAAAACAGCAATCATCAATAAGTTTGCCATTAAGCTTGGGCCTTGAGCTGCTGCAGGAGCAGCGTGAGCGGTAGAAATGAAAAAGCTCATTTTAATTTCCTAATAAAAGATAAAGCGAAAAATTACGATTAAATTCCAATTCGTTTTGCAATGTACCTTGTCTTGCGTTTAGGCGCAAATCTTGATGCATTTACTTATACATTAATCTTCAGGGCAGGGTGGAACCTCTAAACCACGACGGGCATAAAAGTCCTGAACATACTCGTCAAACGTACCATTATCTAAAGCATCACGCATGCCTTGAGTAAGGCGTTGGTAATAACGTAAGTTATGAATCGTACCGAGCATCGATGCCAACATCTCACCGCACTTCTCTAAATGATATAAATAGGCACGAGTAAAGTTTTTACAAGTGTAACAGTCGCAATGAGGGTCTAAAGGCCCTTTATCATGACGATATTTGCTATTACGAATTCTTACCAGACCATCAGTGACAAAATAATGACCATTACGTGCATTACGTGTAGGCATTACGCAGTCAAACATATCAACACCGCGACGAACCGCTTCAACGATATCTTCTGGCTTACCTACACCCATTAAATAACGAGGTTTATCCTGAGGCATTTTGTTTGGTAAATAATCAAGAACTTTGATCATTTCCTCTTTAGGTTCACCTACAGAGAGACCTCCGATCGCATAACCATCGAAACCGACTTCGAGTAAGCCTGCAAGAGATTCATCACGCAAATCCTCGTACATACCACCTTGGATGATGCCGAATAATGCATTTTTATTCTTAAGTTCATCGTGGTGGTGGGTTTTACAACGTTTTGCCCATCGTAAAGAAAGCTGTAATGATTTCTGAGCTTCTTCATGTGTTGCTGGATAAGGTGTGCATTCGTCAAAAATCATCACGATGTCTGAATTTAAGACATGCTGAATTTCCATCGAAATTTCAGGAGATAAGAAAACTTTTGAACCGTCAATTGGAGAGCGGAAAGTCACGCCTTCCTCTTTGATTTTACGCATAGCGCCCAAGCTAAATACTTGGAAACCACCTGAGTCAGTCAAAATTGGTTTATCCCATTGAATAAACTCGTGCAGACCGCCGTGCTCTTTAATCACTTCTAAGCCAGGGCGTAAATATAAATGGAATGTGTTACCCAAAATAATTTGTGCTTGAATCTCTTCAATATCACGAGGCAACATGCCTTTTACAGTACCGTAAGTACCAACAGGCATAAATACAGGTGTCTCAACAACACCATGTTCTAAAGTGAGTCGACCACGACGCGCGCGCCCCGACTGACCTAATTTTTCAAATTGCATGACACCAATCCATCAAGGCGAAAAAACAGTTCGCTGATCAAAAACGGCTATTTTCCTTGATTATGGTGTGTAGTTCTACTACTAAATGTAGCTATAGAGAAAAAATAAAAAAGCCATTTCAAAACGAAGCTGAAATTGGCTTTTAAATGTTTAAATTTACTTTTAAAAATTTGGTCTATAGTCAAAATTTTCAGTCGCTAAATTATCTTTGAAAGGACGAATTTCTTTCTTCGACAGTGTCATTGTATTGATCAAATTATTTGGGAAAATCTGGATATGATTGTTGAATAACTCAACATTACGGTTAAAGATCGTAATAGCAGCACCGACATTTTCATTTTGTTCCTGAATATCATCCATCATTTTGCTGTAAAGCGTATCAGCTTTAAGCTCAGGATAATTTTCAACAACAACGTTGAGGCTGCGAATGAGTTCTTTGCTCATTTTTTCGATGCTTTGTAGTTGAGAAATATCAGTATCATTAACATTTAAATTAAGGATTTGCTGACGAAGCTCAGTTACTTTTTCTAAGGTTGATTTTTCAAACTCAGTGTAACGGCTCAAGGTCGTTTCTAAAGATTCAAGCGTTTTAACTTTTTGACGTTCAAAATTAGCCACTTCTGACCATGCACGTTTGGTCGCATTAAAGTAGCGTACAATCGTATTGCGAATATGAATGCCCCATGCAATCAAAAGAACAAAAATCCCCAAGAAAATAATTAAACCAGTCATGACCTTACCTCGTTATTGTTGCCTTAATGGAACAGCGTATATTCCATTTATCTTTGTTCTAAAAAGATTTATAGACTATTTATTGAATTAAATTAAGCATCAATTGTTGAAAACGCTGATATTCAGGCATCGTCATGGTTCGTAAATGACCTCTCAATGCTGGTATATCGTGGATTGCATCATGTTTACTCGTGATTCGGAAAAGGTCTTGTTCACCGAGATAACATAAAATCTGTTCTTCATGATGATAAATTAAATCACCTGAAAAATGTTCAAAAAAATCATGTAACTTGAGTGTCAAACTTGAGCTAATACTTTTTGCAAGTTGATGCTGATCTAGACCAAAAATATTGAGTTTCTGATTAATTAAAATATCACTGCTTTGCCATGAGCGAGTATACGGTTCAAAAAAACGAGAGCGCTGATCACTAACAGCAATGCCCAAATTCGGCATTTGAAAAACAAAAGCACCCCATAAATCTTTATGGATTTCTTTGACGATTTTTTTATCGCTATTGCCATCTTGCAAAATTGGCATTTCAGTTACGTAATGGTATTTAAAAATCAGGACTTGATGTTTAGTCGTTCCATCGTCCCAAACGGTAGAAGCATAATGTGTAATTTCATTTGATTCAGTTCCACGATTAAACAGTGGGAAAGATTGCTTCAATTTACTTATTACAAGTAATGGTTGCGCCTGAATCGGAAGATAAGCAGGGAGTTGTTGGAAGTTCAGACCATAACGAAGTTGAATCATTCTTTGTTCTAAATATTCAATCACTTGTTCAAGTGGTTGTTTTGACTCATAAAGCAGATAAGCAAGAAAACCTGTCAAAAAAGCACCCAAAAAACTCCAAATAAATTGTAGATGGGGGTGTAGAAAATATCCAAAGATTAAAGTACTTAGACTAATTGTTGCCAATAAATAAGGCAAAATATTAAAAAAACGCAGACTGTGATCTTCACGCCACGGATGCAAGGCATCTAATAATGCTTGATCCGTGTGTGATGATTGTCCCGCTTCCCACAGCCGAGCGATATTGCGAAAAACTTGAGCATTTTTTTTACGTCTTATATGTAATGCTTGTTTTACTGTATCGATCGGCATAAGCGTATTTAAATCAAACGATTAATTTGTCTATTAGCATAGCATCACCGTAACTAAAGAAACGATAACGTTCTTTAACTGCATGCTCATAAGCCGATAAAATGTTGTCTCGATTTGATAACGCAGAAACAAGCATTAAAAGTGTTGATTCGGGCAAATGGAAGTTGGTAATCAAACGATCGACGATACAGAATTGGTAGCCTGGATAAATGAAAATCTGAGTATCACCTGTCCATGCAGCAATTTTGCCATCATTTGCTTGAGCTGCGCTTTCCAATGCACGTGTTGCTGTCGTACCGACTGCAATCACTTTATTACCACGTGCTTTGGTTTCTAAAATAAGATCAATCGTGGATTGTGGAACATCACACCATTCACTGTGCATAATGTGATTGGTAATGTCTGTTGTACGAACTGGCATAAATGTGCCTGCACCGACATGCAAAGTCACAAATGTCTTTTGCACACCTTTTGCAGCTAATTTTTCTAATAAATCTTGGTCAAAGTGCAAACTTGCTGTTGGAGCAGCAACGCTAGCAATTTTTTCAGGATCGTGGAAAACCGTTTGATATCGTTCTGTATCAATTTCTTCTGCTTCACGATTGAAATAAGGGGGGATAGGGAGCTGACCGTATTGATCAAGTATCGATAAAATCGGTTGTGAAAACTCAACTACAAACAAGTTTTCATGGCGACCTTGTACTGTAACTGGAACTGAATCTTCACCGATATAAAGTTCTGCACCAGCTTTAGGTGAGTTACTTGATTTGATATGACAGTGAGCTGTGTGTGTGTCTAGCATACGCTCAACAAGAACTTCAATTGCCCCACCAGTTGCACGTTTACCTTTCAAGCGAGCCTTCATGACTTTGGTATCATTTAATACGAGCAAATCACCCTCGTTTAATAAATCCAAAATATCAGTAAAGCTATGATCATGGTAATGACCTTGATCATCGATATGAAGTAAACGCGAAGCGCTACGGCTTTCTAGAGGATAGCGAGCTATAAGTTCATCAGGAAGATCAAATGAAAAGTCTGAAAGTTGCATACATCTAAAACATTGCAGAAATTGTGCGTAGTATAGTCTTTTTTGTATTTTTGCGCTGAGCTGCTGATAACTTCCTAAGAAAAATAACTGAATGATTTAAAAGTGAACAATAAGTTAAAGATGGGGTTTGACAATAAAATCAAACAGGTTATCATACGCAACACAAAGCATCGCACTCTTCCCGAGGTGGTGAAATTGGTAGACGCGGCGGACTCAAAATCCGCTGTCAGAGATGACGTGTCGGTTCGAGTCCGACCCTCGGGACCAAGCGAAAGCTTACACAGATTTTTCAAAGCCCCAAGCCTTATATATCAAAGGCTTGGGGCTTTGTCGTTTCTGGCGTTTATGTTTTTTTACGGTATTTTTCGGGATTATTTGTTATATCTTTCCACCCGATTTCCACCCGACAACTTACATTTAAGGAACTAATTATTTTATGAGCGTATCGGTTTATCAGCGACCTAATAAAAAATGGAAAGCAGATGTCCTGGTGAATGGTGTTCGACGAACAAAAACTTGCAAGAGCAAGATAGATGCAACAAATTGGGGGAGAGCCGAAGAACGAGACTTGTTGTTAAATGCTTCTACTGAAGCTGCTATCAAGAAAAAAACTGTATTAACAGTACGTGAAGCACTGCAAAAATATTGTGATGAAGTTTCTGTACATAAAAAGACAGCCAAGAAAGAACAGAATCGAATTAAATATTTTAAGGAAAACCTTCCTAATGTTGACTGGCCACTCATAGCCTATAAAAGTGAGTTCATTAAACAATGGGAGGATTCAGTTATGAAGAGATCCATTCGACCGCTTAAAGCATCAAGTGTTTTGCGTGACTATTCATTGCTTTCATCCTTTTTCAATTGGTGTCGATTAGATAAGCATTGGATTAATTTCAATCCTGTCCAGGATATTCGTAAACCCAAGAAACCTAATAACCGTGAAAGACGTGTTGAGGAAGATGAGCTAGTAAAAATGCTTACTGCATTAAAATATAAACCAGGAACAGTTCCAGAAAGTAAAACACAAGAAGTTGGTTTAGCTTGGCTTATTGCAATGGCCACTGGTATGAGATCTGGAGAAATCGTAAATAGATTGCCTAAAGATATTCATTTAGAAAAACGTTATGTCCAACTAGATGATACTAAGAATGGCACAGCCAGAAAGGTACCATTAGATGATTTTGCGCTTCAGCTGTGGACGCTGGCCATGAAAATTGATCGAAAGGGTAGTCCAAAAGTATTTACCATTTCTGACTCATCACGAGACGCATTGTTCCGCAAAGCACGTAAACAAGCCGGTTTAGAAAATGCTGATCTAACTTTTCATGATTCAAGGCATGAAGCAGCTTCTTTAATGGCTAGACGAATAAAGAATGCCTTAACTTTGTGTAAGATTTTTGGATGGAAGGATCCTAAACAAGCTTTGACTTATTACAATCCAACTAATGATGAGATCCTGGAAGAATTAAATATGTCAGCAGGGTTAAGTAGATTATTGGCATGAAAAAAGCCACCTCTCGGTGGCATTTTTTTAATTGTAGTTCACATTGGATTTATCGAAGGCCATAGCGTATTTGATTACGTCTGTGGCTTTCCATCGAAGTGAAGTTCGTTCACCTTTGGGATCGGTTGGTAATTCTCTGCCAGGAGGGAAATATTTATTGCTCATTATATTTCGCTTGGTGTAATCCACCGTGTATTTAAAATAATTCGCAATGTCATGTTCATCCCATACCTGACATTCAATAGGAATAATTGGTTTTGAATCAATTTGCTTCATGATCTTTAGAAGCGTTTTTTCAATAATAGCGTCAATATTTACAGTCATTATTCACCTACACTGGATTAGCTACTGGAAGGCTATTAAATTCAACATTGTTATCGAACATTCTTTCTGCTAAATCAAAAGAAACTTGGATTTCCGCTTGTTTGGTTTCTAAGTTAGAATCGTTTTGCATAATTGCTCTCCAGTGGTTTTGTGACACATACAGAAGTGGCCGCTTTTGTATGTGTGTTTAGATTTAAAGTTGTTGAAATAAATGGTTGTAGAACTTTAGTCCTAGAATATTTATTCCCAATTTTTCAAATAATAAGCATTGATTTTCATAGTCAAGTTGATTCAATGCCCATGAAAAAGTCTCATATTTGTTATTCATTTCGGATAATCGATGAATCTTTTCCTGAATGTATCCTTCGTCATTCGGGAATTTTTCACGAAATACGTCTATGATTTTTTGACCGACATAATCTAAGTCATGCTGATTGGCCATTAGCCTTTCCTCATCGTCAATAAAAGGTAGTAGGGTCGGTGATACCATGAGAGCATTTGTATTCAAGTTGATGATGCTCCATAGCTAGGGTTTGAAAAGATCCAACATTTGACTGTTCGACGACGATCAGTCATTTCATTGTCTGCTTGAATATTTTTGACAACATCTGTTGGATATCGATTTGAGCTGACAGCTCGGTTAGATTCGATAAACTTGAAGCGTTGTGATGATTTGAGCAAAGTTTTCATCAACGTAATTTCAGGAAGCTTTTGGTACTGCTGGGCAGCAACTTTATAAACTTCATTCAAATTGATAGCGATCGTCTGTGCATCATGTTCATGATGATTAAGGCTGAATGGTGCAGATCTGCCACTTTGTAAGTATTCAAATGCTTCCCAGAATTGTTCTACCTCTTGGCAATCGCCATTCAGTTGGTCTACACGTTGTTGTGCCATTTCTACTAGCATTTCTTGTGCAAGGGCAACTTCTTCATAGTCTAAATAGCCATTAAGAACATGCTCTGCGATCGCTTCAATAAGAGCAGCTACTTGTGCATGGCATAAAGCAATACGTGTATGTGTAATACCTACTTTGTGATATTGATCTTCAATACTTTTTAGACGTTCTTGGTACGTGCTTAGGATCTGTTCTTCCATGCGTAAACATTGCGTCATGTATGTACATGCTTCTTCAAGCTCAATGCGGTCGAGAGAGTCAACAATTCGCTTGGTTTCTAATGACTGTCCTTTACGATCGAATGCTAAATGCAGTGTACGAGTTAAGATTGCTTCTGAAGCTGCAATTGCACTGTTCTGTGAAATCATGATGGCACCACGGAAGGGTGGTTCATACGTTTCATTACCAGCAGTTTTTAAACCTTTTGAGCGAATCGCACGGCCGTTAAATGCATCTTTGAGCTCATCCCAACTGAACTTTGCCTGTTTGACTGCATTGCCTTGAGCATCGTTACGGTCACCTTCAATCAATACGACTGGTAAGTTTGAGATTTGGGCAAAGTTACGATAAATCGCCACGTTTGTAGATTTATTAGCATCAAAACCTTCGTAATCCTTACGGCCGCTTAATTTCCATAAGAATTCGATTAAGCGTGATTTACCTGCACCAGCTTGACCAATAATTTCAATGAATGGATATGAACTATGCAAAGCGCGGATTTGCTCAGCAAAGTAAGTTCCTGTCCACCAAGCCAAAGCAATTAAACCTTTGCTTCCACGTACTCGATAAAAGTCTTTCCACCAAAAAGGTTTGAACTCCTTTTTAGGGTTTAAAGTAATCACTGGTGACTTTGCTAAGCTTTTGATTTCAAGACGTTTGATTTTGAAGAAATCATGTTCATTAATGTGGATAACTTGGCCTTTATGCACAGCATGTTTAGGAAAAATATAGGTTTGATATTCACTTGAATATCCAATGTAGTCTGTTGTTTTGACTTCTTTTAAACGTTCTGTTTTCCGTTTCATAAAGAATTCAAGTTGTTGATCTGTACCAGTCCACATTGCACCAGCCATAACTTCCATGGTTGCATCTTTAAATTTGCTACGGCTACCGATTTGGCTTGGTGTAAATTGGGTTTTCTTTTCTGCCCATTGGCTTTGTACATTGAAGTAATACCAAGCTTCGCCTGTAATCTCATTGCGTTCAAAATATAGAGGTTCGATCTGTGCATTACAGATCTCCGTCACTGCAGCACAGTCACGTAATGCTTGTTCACGTTTCTGTTGATCAAGTAAGTCATCAAAGCTTGGATCCTCTTCAATCTGATTCATACGTTTTGCGTATTTGTCGTAATCCAAGTTGAACCAGTAAAGACGGAAATTGTGATTAAAGAAAAATGTTTTGGTTCGACCTTCTTTGAAGTTGTAGATCAGTAAGCCAGCTTGTTCAGCAGTTTCTGCAATGAGTAATTCACCGTAATGACGATACTTTGCACGCTCTTCGCTGTGCAGTAAGTCGTGCATGAATAGATCATTCCAATCAAGGTTTTTACCTTTGACTTGGTAAGGTGGTAGAGCAGCTGAAGAAGCCCATTTTTCTTGTAAAGCACGAAGATGAAATTTTTTAATGGCATCTTTACCAGCTTTATCATTATCAAATGCCCAAATAAGTCGTGGCTTATCTTTTTTTAGCTCATGACAACGATCGGCAATCTTTTTGAGTAATAAAGATGGATAATTGCTAGTAGACATCGTAGCAATAGCTGGCTGGTTTGATTGGACTAATGCAATCGAGTTAAAAATTCCCTCTGTAATCCAAAATGATGAAGCATTGCATAGCTCATCAAGATCAACCATAGACCAGGCTAATCCTTCATATTTGCCAATAAAATTTGCTTTTTGACGACCAAAACGTTCAGGGCGGTCAATGAAACGTTCCCAATATACGCCTTCAGCTAATTTGAAGCGGACTGTCCCAGTATATAGACCAGGATATTTTAGTTCGTGGCTGAAGGTTTCTTGGGTATAAAGGCCTTTTAGTGGAGTGATATCCAAGCCACGGCCATGACGTAAATAAGCATCGGCAGCTGCGTGAGGATTTGCTTCAGTTTGGACAAACTCTTTGGACCAGTCTTTGAATAAGTCTTCACAAATATCTTTGACGTGTTCTTCATAACCACAATTATTTAAACGGCTACACTTCACCACGCGAGGTTTAATCGCATGTGTATAGCATTCTTTCTTGCTGCACTGTGGGCAGATGCCATGTCTATACCATTCTCCAACCTTTTTGAATTGGAAGATTTGATTTAGACGTTCATCTATGCGTCTTGATATATCTGACATTTAACACCGCACTGTTTAAGTTTATAACTGTTTGAGATTGTGAATATTTTGTTTGTCTTTGTAGCTTTTCATGCATACGAAAATGACTTTGTTTACAATCACTCATCCGTATTTTGGGGTTTAAATGCTGGGTGGTTTTCCAGCAAGAATTGACGGATGAAAACAGCTGGTGCTTTTCTTTGTTGAAAGGCTTCTTTGCGAATAGTTTCAAGTTGATCTTTAGTCCAACGTACCATTGTGGTTTCTGTGTGTTGCTTAGTTTGATCATTTGACTTGTTCATGCGAAAATCACCATTTATAGTTACTTGGCTATACAGTAACTCTAATCTAGTATTATTTATAGTGATATTCAAGTGCTTTTTTAGGAAAAAGTATGAAAAATGATGATTTTTCTAGCCGTGGTAGTCGACTTAGAGATGAGCGGAAACGCTTAGGGATACTTACTCAAGATGAACTTGCTGAAATATTAAACGTAAAAAAGAACTCTATCGTTCGTTATGAAAAGCACAATGCGCCATTAGATACAGATCAGTTGGATCTGTTAGAAGATCATGGCTTTAATATTCCATTTATTCTTTGGGGTACTGTTGATATTAAATCGAGCGATTTATCAGAACAAGAAGCGAGATTGGTTGAACTGTATCGACTAACTAAAGAAGATATGCGCCCTGGGCTTTTGTCTTTGATTGACACATATGCCAAACAATTCAATAAATAAGATCTACAAGAAATGAAATTAACTAACTTTCAAATAAAACTTGCTTGGATAGTTGGGATAGGATCAATCATATGTCTTTGGATTGCTTTCCCTTTTATCTTCAAAACATTATTAAGCTTTTATTCATTTCCAGAAAAATTCAATGAATTTGGTGCATTTGGAGATATTTACGGAAGTTTAAATACATTAATTTCGTCCATTGCATTGTGTGCAGTTGCTTTTTCGACTTGGTTACAGGTGACATCTTTAAAAGAGACTAGAAAAGCAAATAAAGATCAAGTCATACTCGCAAGAGAAGCTCATGATGAACAAATAAAAGAGTCAAGAAATGCTATTTTTACAAGTAAATTCTATTCTCTACTTCAATATAAAGATGCCAAATTAAAACATATCAATTTCACATCGATTGATGAATCTATAAAAAATACTGAAAAGCAGAATATCAGTGGATTTGAGCTTATGGAAACGTTAGCTCATACATTTTATCATGATATTTTGAGATATCATTCAACTAGTTATACAGATTTTAGCCTTGATGAATTACGAAATGATCTAATGAAAGTATCTAGCAAGCATGTTAGTAATTCTATTAGCAGCCTGATATCATTTTTTTATATACATTGTGAAATTGTTAAATTAATCGCAGATGCCGATATTAGTGATTCAGATAAAGAATTTTTTAAAAGTACATTTTATTCAAGTATGTTTCAGACAGAACAAATTTTCTTGTTTTGGATCAGTCCAATGTATGATTTCACAAAAATATTAAAAAAAGGATTTGTGTTTAATCAAATTGGATATGATGAAAACTTAAAAAAATATGCATTAAAATATTACGATGCTTCATTTTTTTCTGACGCAGCTTGGAAAAAGATTTTTGCAGAAAATAGTCAAAACAATGAAACCCAGCCTTAGCTGGGTTTTTTTCTTATTTGGCTTGAACTGCTCTGGATATGTTTCTTACTTGGTGATGTATCGTGTTGATGATTGCTGAAAATTCCTTTTCATTCAGTCGATCATCAACTTTCATTTTAGTCATTGCAAAAAGGAAACTTTCGAGGTTTTCCAAAGGAAATTCAATTTCTTCCAATATTTCTTCAGCCGACATTTTTCTTTGGCTGTTTATGTCTAACGTAGAGTGCATTTCTCCCCCTGTCTATTGATCATGGGCGTATTGTCTTAAAATTCATGTTAAAAATACAGTAGGGTACGACATCTTGTGTCGCTCCACTGTGTTGAACAATCTCAATTTATACAGAAACTTAGCTTGTACCAATCAAATGAGGAAGCTTAGGTCGTGTATCAAATATCCAGCATTTCACGGTTTTCTTCGTGATATTGCTATGCACTGGATGGTTGTGCTGCATGTAGACAGGGAAAGGGCTGCAACTATGCATCAGTATTGATGACAGTTGATTTCGAGGTGGCAGCCCTTCCATAGATTGATAAATTTGCATGAGATTTAGAGCCATAATATTTTGATTACGGCTATGGTTGAGTTTATCCATGCCATAGTTTTGGACTGATACCCAAAAGTCCTCAAGCATTTTGTTTTGTATCAAATTCTTGGATTCTATGGTTAAGCAATTTATCGGTAGGATCTCGCGGCAAAGGTTGGTTTTATTGTGCCAAATGACTTCTGCATTTTTCATATAGCCATTTTGGTCATAAAAGATCTGACTAACTGTGTAAAGTGGCCCACCAGATTTTAACTGAACTATTGCACCCTCATGGATCTGCTGACGAGTTTCCTCATCGTTATATAAAATCGCCAGCATTTGGTTAAAGGTGTTGATGTAGGCTTCTTTGATCTTGGCAGCAGCAGCTCCAGTAAAGCCCATGACCAAGAAAATAAAACCATCTTTGGTCATTTCAAACATTGGACGGTTTTCGCCTTTGGCATCTTTATATTCAACGAGCGTAAAATTGCGCTCGTTGAAATCAGATGAACAATCTAGGTTTTCGAGTTTGCGTAAAACGTCCTTATGTTGCTTCCCAAAAATCTCTGAAACCTTGAGGCTATCTGTTTTGACCTGCTGATCTTGGATAAACACAGCATTATCTAACTGCGCTAATGTCATCATGTTTAAGCCCCCCAAAATAATGTTGAGAAACTTAACCCAGCGACACTGATAAAAATGGCGGTGTCAAAGATGTTCTTCAGTAATTTTTTACGTTTGAGTTGACGCCGGCGTTGTTGGTATGCAGCCAAGTCCTTGATCGGGGAGTGTTCTTTTAGGTTATTTTGAGCGTGTGAATGCGTAGCAGTAAATGTTTTCATTTGCTGATTCCTGTTTGGCAAGTTGTAAACCTGACACCAAAACTTCCTACGGTAATGGTGACAGACTGAACAGGGGTAGGAATACCGTCCAAACAGTAACGGCCAGCCATACAGCTGCCCTGTCCAGCCTGCCAAAGAGCAGCAAAGCTGAATTTTACGCAAAAAAATAGCCCATAGACGGACTTTTTGCGTCTGTTTGAAAAATATTTCAGGTTCCTACGCCTGACCACAGATTTTGCTGTGGTGAAATTAGAGTATCTTAGATACTATTGAAGCGTCAAGACTTTATAATAATTTGTTTTTTGAAGGGGATTGGTGTGAGTGAAACTTTTATTAATAAAGCTGTATCTGAACATACGAAAGAACTGTTTGGTCTTATAAATGAGCGTGATAAAGTAATTAAAAATATTTCAAATCTAATTAACCATCCCATTTGGGATACTGAATTTTTCTCATCTAATGAGAAAGAAGTAATTTTGAATAGACTAGAAACTGTAGAAGTTTTGCTTTTGAAAGAAGAATTAAGTAGTAATACTAAAAATTTTTTTAAGCTACTTGTGTCGCATACTAATTATTTAAATGATGATCTTAATGCATTGTATAAACAAAAAGATAAAGCTGCAGTATCATATATAAATGTAAATAAAAATAATAAGTCCGGAGTTCCTTATATAAGCTCTATTAAAACAAAAATTCCTTATGAGCCAAATCAAAGAGTTTTGCTTACTAGAGTTAAATTTAGTATTGAATCTTTAATGGATGTCGCTAAACAATTTAATCAGTTGTATGAGGCGGTAAATAAGACATTGCCACCTTACTTAGAAGATTTAATGGCTCGAGTGAATGATGAGTTAGTAAGTTTTAGAAGATTAAGGAATATTGCAGATAATGCTAAAACGGAAAATATTTATGATAATGCTGTTACAAAATATCAGGGTTTAGAGAAGATTTATAGAAAATATTTTTATTTTTCAATAGGAATAATTTTAGTTGTTTCTATTTTACTACTTTTTTTAAAAAGTTATTTAGTAACAACTTACTTATCAAACTATGAATTTTGGGCAATTAAAGTTTCCACATTGCTGGTGGGTATTACTCTAATTAGCTATTTTTTAAAACAATCATCACACTATCAACGATTGGCCGATCAAAACTATCAGACTCAAGTTGAACTACAGGCATATCCAAGTTTTATGGAAAGTATTCCCACTGAAGAAGCCGCAAGTGTGCGTAAAGAGCTTGCGCTAAAGTATTTTGGTCGTGAAATTGATGGAACTACACATAAAGATATGAGCAACTTAATTGCTGATCAGATGAAGAGTACCACTGAGATGGTCAAGGCGAGTACGGAAGCTATTAAGAATTTAAAGGGGTAAGAAATGAAAACTTGGGAATGTTGTTATGTTGAGTTCTTGGTTAAGAACTCTGTAATTGTAGAAGAATTACCAAAAGGATATGCGGTATATGTGAAGTATTTTTTAGGAGATTTTTTATTGTGATATAAAGGCAACTTAGTTACTATTGCTCTTTAATATTTAAGAATAATTTTCAAGAAAAGGGTTTGGTGAATGGCAATCCAGCATATTATTGTTCATGAGATTAGACGGGTTAAAGAAGATAAAAAAAGTACAGAAACGTTAATTGCCAAGATTAAAGATACAGAGAATGATTTAAGTTCATTAAGTGGTGAGTTAGCAGCACAATTATTAAAGCTTTTTTCTAGTTCTAGTTTAATGGTTGGACAATTTTCTATAGGGTCAGATGCAGAAAAGAAACCTGCATTTGAACAAGGATTAGAAAATTTCTATTCAGGTGAAAAATGTTTAGACTTTGTTGAAATGACTAGAGAACTTGCCGAGTTTTTTAAAACTTTTCTTGTTAGTAATAAAACTATTACTGGTGGCTTTCTTGTTTTTTTTGAGTTTAAAGGCGATGAACATACCAAATTAGCTGTTGCTGTCATTAATAAATCGAATGCAACTGATATCGATCCCAATCTTGATTTTATTGCCAAGGAAATTTTGGATTTAGATAAGTTACATTTGGGTGCAACAATTAACATTACAGAATGGAGAGATGAATTTGCGGAGCGATATATTCGCTTTAAAAGTGGTCAGTCGGAAGAAGTGACAGAATACTTCCAAAAATTTATTGGCTGTGAAGTTGATAAAAAGGCTGCTGCTGAAGAAACTAAAAAACTGAGAGAAGCAATTGACAAATTCGCTAGCGAGAAGCTAAAACTTTCTCAAGAAGAGGTTGATCAGTATTTATCAGCAGCTTATGAATATATCAATGAGTGTATAAAAAAGGGTGATGATGTTGTTTTGGAAAATATTTCTAAACGTGTTTTTCCAGCAGCCAGTGATGCATTTTTTGAGTTTGCCAGTGATGGGCATAACTTATCAGGCATAATTAAGATTAATACTACAGAATTAAGAACCTTTATGAAATTAAGTAGTAAGCGAAAAGACCTTTCAATTACGTTTTCAAGAGAGCTACTGCACAATAAAATTAATTTTGAAAATGATATACTTAAAATCGATGGTTCATTGCTATCCGAAAGCTTAATTGCGGAGCTTAGAGCTGCATCACCTAAAAACGATCAAGATGAATAGATATGACCATGAATCCAGCACAAATTTATCGTGACATCTTTCTGTCTATGCCCGATAGACAGGAAAGTCGTGACCAATTTGTAAGTTGGATGGAACTTGACTCTACAAAACTAGCTCACTTAAAAACTTTAAATCATTACTCATTAGCTGATGGAAGTTTAAATGTCAAAGTTAATGGTAAATTGGGGACTTCTGGTGTAATTCTTGATCGAATTCAAGATAAACATTTTAATCCCGAATATGTTTTTGAAGTTAAATTAAACAAAACAAATATAAATTTCGGACATGATTTTATTGTTTGTAATAACTGGAATACTGTTCTTAAATACGATCATTATATTAAAAAAACTATCAAGAATATTTTTATGACCGAAAATTCAATTTATTTTGATTCCGGTTCATCTGATCCTAAATATAAAAATTACCTTGCAATTGGTGAGCTATATAAATTTATAAAGTTTTTATCAGTGGAGTCTAATGCTGATACAGATTCTATTTTTTATAATCGTAGTTATAAATTCAAAATTAGAGCTTGTGAAGAAGACCTAAATTATCCAATAGATACGAAAAGCATAGATAAATTTAAACATCAGGACATGCACAGAGAAGCAATTATTAATCTTATGTGTAAAGAAGTAGCGGCTTTTGTCAAAGATCAAACCGAAGATTTTAGATTTAGTTATCTGATTAGAAATATCAATCCTTTGATTACGAATATTAATCATAGTTATCAAAGTTATGTAGAGGATTATACCTTTGATAAGGTGCGTAAAGAGTATAATGAAAAGAAAACAGAATATATTAAAAAGCTAAATGATACCTTTGACTCAGTAGCAACAAAAATGTTTGCCATTCCTGCTGGAATTTGGTTTGCAACTGCCCAAATGAAAGTGATAGGTGAACCTAGTAATTATCTTTTTACTAAGAATTTCATTGTATTAATGACTGTTCTTTGTATGGTGTTGATAATGATACTAAATATTTTAGGACAACGTAGCACAGTCACTCAAATGAATTCTGAATACTCTCAAGTTTTTGACGCACTAAAATCAAAGTTTGAAGAAGAAGAATCTCAAATAAACAAGATTAAAAGTGAAATAGATCAGCGATATAATAAAATTTTAACCAATATTAGTATTTCAGTTATTGTCTGTGTTGCTTTAGCAATTTATACATCAGTACTTTTTTTTCAGAGTATTTAGTACCTGTATCATAAAAGCCCCGTGGGGCTTTTTTTAAGCAAAGTAGTAAAGGAATAATGTAATAGAAATAATAATCCCAATCATGATTCCGATAAGGGTTGGGTATAGCCACATGGATCCACCAGTTCAATTTTAGAGTTATGCTCATTGATTAATTTTTCTAGCTCTAATTTTTCATCTAAAGAAATTGGACCAGCAATCACGACTGTGAGCTGAGAAAGCTTCTTTAAACGAATGAAATGGAAGTCTAGAATTAACCATAAGACTATTAGGAATAATACAAAAAGAACGATGAGAAAAATTGGAAAATTTGTCATTTAAAAGTACCTTTTTGCAAGTTTTTCTTGTGTGTTTTTACATTCAACACAAAGTGTTATGGAACCGTAACGTTGACGTTCTACAGGGATGTCATTACCGCATTCCTCACATTCAGTAAGTGAAGGGCTGCTGTAGTCATTTGGAATCACTTGAACTTGATCCAATTGATTTTGTTGTGCGATATCAAATTTCTTAGACACGTGATACCTGCTTAGCTACTTTAGCTGGGGATTTTGGGAGATTAATTTCAGGATTTGGATTTGATGATGGTGAAAGCTCTGTATCCCAAGTAAGAAATCCTTGAGCTGTAAAGCCACAATGAACATTAGTACATTGTCCATAAAGCCGTTTTAAAAGAGGGTCTACTTGTTCACTGGATCTGATCCACATAGATTCATTGCAATGTGGACATCTATTACTTATTGTTCGTCCTGGTTTAGACATAAATTTGTTTTCTCATGTTAAAGAATACATAACAAATTTATCACAAAATCACTATATATGATGATTTATGTTGAATATATTGCTAAAAATGATTATTTTAAATAAAACCTCTTTATCCTGACTTTACCCCGAGTTAGGATTTTTTTTGCTTATTATTTAAATTTATCTATTTTTTCTTGCTCTCGTTTTACAGCATTATTTGCAGCTTTTTTAGATTTATACACATGGGTTAGTTTTAATGGTTTGCTTTGGTCGCCTGAGGTTAGTTTTAATGATTTTCCACCTTCGCTGTAGTAAGCAATAACTCCAGTATAGTTGGCATAATTCTTTCCAGTACGCTTCTTATTTTTTGCCTGTTCTATTTGTTCTTCAGTTTTTTCTTCTTTGCCTTCAAACAATGTTGATAAATCATCAGCATCTGGAAGTTGTACTTCCAATTCAATTGATGTGGTGAATCCATTGTCATTTAATGTATGGGTGACGTTTGTTCCTAGCCATACAATGTCATCAATTTCAGGTTTTAGGCCAGAAAACTCGAATTCCTGCTCAGGGATTAAAGTTGGATCGCCTTCAGCCAAGCTATAAGTCAATTTTTGAGCACTACGTTTGCAACGATTGTATTCAGCATTTGCAGCTAGTTCGGCAGTGGTTTTATCACGATGCACATAACGGATCTCTTTCGTATTATCATCATTGTCACCGACTACTACATGTAATTTCTTGGCTTTGTTTTCAGTGTAGTAATACGCCTTAACACCAGTGATGTTATCCGTACCTGTACCATTGGTATAGTTATGTTGATCACCCTTGTTCCTGGTAATCTGTACCCGTGGTAGTGCTAAACCTGAAACGGTTTGACTTGCACCGCGTGGTAATAAAATTAAATGCCCATTTTTAACAGTTGCGATCGCATCATTTTCATCTGCAATACGTGTAATCAAATTAGCATCAGATTCATTTTGGGCAATATATTTGATCATTTTCGATGCGAATTTTTCATGAACGATGACTTTCAATTCGTATTCAGCACCCACTTTTTCAAATATTTCTTGAATAGTCTTATCGCTCCAGCTGCGTTCACGCTTTTGTTTTAAACCTTCTGATACATCATTGGCCATTGCAGAAATACTAAGTACATCAGGTGTGCCACGATGGGATGTGGAATCGACTTTGTATTTGCCTTTATCAAATAAACCAGTATTGGACCAGCCTAACCACACCTGAATAATGGCACCTTTGGGTGGAATATTGAGTAACCCATCTGAATCATCTAGTTCTATATCAACTGTGTCAACGACGAGACCACGATTGTCCTTGATGTTGAGTGACATTAAACGTGTGGCCATTTGTGGTGATATGTCTACACCATCAACTTCAACACGAAATATGGGTGTAGGGTATTCCGTCAATTTGTCATATTCATTCATAGCATTATTTGCAATATTTGAAATTTGATTCAGCATTACAAGATCCTACTTAATGCACCAACACCCATACCGACTATGGATCCTAAAATACTAGGCTGCCAGTCTCGAACAATTGTCAGTTTGATTGTGAATTCTGTTTTACGTGCTGCACCATCTTTGAAGAAAAAGGTTTTGCCTTCTTCAAGATCATTAATGATGACTAAGCCATAAATCTTGCCTGTGCCTTCAATGAGGGTATAGGCTTTGCCGGTATCTCCCATTTGACGAACTATGTCTAGGGTATTTCTGCTGCCAGTAATTTCGTGGTAGATCACACCCTGCAAGGTGATCGTATCTTCACCTTTACCAATAAATTGATATGCTGGTGCAGCACCAACACGGCTATTGGATGGATGTCGCCAGTTGGTGACACGTTTTAATTCTTGATATGAAGCAGTTTGTAAAGAAAACACGAACATACCTAGCGCCATCATCATGTGTCATTACTCCGTGTCGGTTAAAAATTTACGTTTTGCATTCTGTTCTTCTTGCGCAACACGACGTAATTCATGACGTAATGCTTCAGCTGAACCTTTTACAAATGAGCCTTCTTTGGCTTGAATGGTGATGTTGATGGTGTCATTGCTGACAAATGACTTTGCAGAGCCATTACCTATTGAAATAGGTTTAACAGGTTTGGTTTTAACAGCAGTATCTACCACACCTTGAGTCGCTGTTGTTGTAGCTGCAATAGGTAGGTTATTGGCGGATGCAATACCGTTGGCCATACCTTGCATGGTATAGCCACCAATACCCATGAATACACGTGAAGGGGAATGAATACCTAGAATGCCCTTGGCTTTATCAATCACGCCACTGACAGCACCTGTGATGGCATCTTTGACGGCATTGACTTTGGATAAAATACCGTTCTTGAGCCCTTCTAAGATCATGGCACCAAAGCCGGTAAACTTCGCTGGAAGATCCACACCAAACCATGACAGTACTTTTGCAAATGCTGAATAGAACAGCCCGATTGGACTCCAATTAATGATCAGTGCTGAAATGCCTTTAATGCCACCATTGAATGCCGTTTTGATGGTATTCCAAATACCGACAAAGAATGCTGAGATCGGGGCCCAGTTTTTATAAATCAGCAGGGCAGCACCAGCAATGGCAAGGACAATCCATGTAATTGGGTTGGTCAGTAACGCCATGCTCATACCTTTAGCAGCTAATGCGACAACACCAAATGCGCGACCAACCAACATCATTGGACCAAAGACTGCAATTAAGCCAATGGATAGGGCAGACAATCCACCGACAATGGCTATAGCACCTACAGCTATTTTGACTAATCCTGATGAAAGACCAGGATTCGCCTGTGACCATTTTTGAACTGAACCCATAACACCATTAAAACTACCCAGCATTGAATTAATGCCTGGTAATAAAACATTACCAATCGTGATGCCTAAGGCTGCCATCGCTTGTTGTGCCAATTTAATGTTATTGGCTGTTGTCGCAGCTCGAGCAGCATATTCAGCTTCCATAGATCCAGCATATTTCTTTGAATCTGAAACAGCATTCAAATTCTTTGTAAGAGTGTCTAGGCCTTGTGAATACTGCATAACAACTGGTAAGGCTTCTGATCCAAATAGTTCATTTGTAATAGATACTTGCTTTTCTTTTGGTAATTTCTTAATTGCTTGTAGTACGACTGCAATCGTGCCTTCAGCATCTTTTTGCATGTTCTTTGCAACTTCACCTGATTTCAGGCCAAGTTCATCAAATGCTGCAATTTGTCCTTTGGTTGCTGACTCTCCTTTGGTTAATGCCAGGATAATATTTTTGATACCAGTAGCAGCCACATCAGGTTCAACAGCTGTTAGAGAAGCAGCCATAGCAGCAATACTGCTGGATGCAAAACCACCGACTTCACCTAAAGCACCAATACGCTGAACGACTTCCATGATCTTGTCAGCCTTGTTTGGCGAGGTATTACCCAAATAGTTAATTTGGTCAGCCAATGCAATCACTTGAGGTTGTGTCAACTTAAATGCTGCTCGCATTTCAGCCATGCTTTGACCTGCCTGATCTGCGGTGATGTCAAACGCTACCCCCATTTTCACGGCAGATTCGGCAAAGCCAAGTAGTTCATTTTTAGCTATACCAGACTGAGCACCTGCAGCAACAATGGTTGCAATATCTTTGGCAGCCATTGGCAAGCGTGTAGTCATTTCAATAATCTGATCTGACATTACTTTATAAGCTGGTGTTACTTTGCCTGTTTCGTCTTTTAGGCCGTCCACAACTTTGGCTACATCTGCCATCGCTGATTCAAAATCTATAGAAATTTTAACTGGTACTGCTAATGCAGCAGCACCAGCTCCAGCAATAATTAATCCTTTCTGAGCTAATTCATTCGCCTTTGTCATACGGGCCTGCATTTTTTCATAATTCTTTTGAGCAGTTTCGTGTTTACTTAGGGCTTCTTTTTGTTTATTCAGTTCCATGGTGGTTAAATGAATCTTATTTTTAAGATCTGATTCACTTTCAGCCAAATTATGCATTTGTATGCTAGAAGCATATAGTTCTCTAGTTAATCCCGACATTTCGTCTGCAGTACCTTTTTGAACTGATTTTAGTCTGCGGATTCCTTGTTCTAAATTAAACAGCTTTTTGGTTTGTTCTTCTGTTAGTTCACCTAGTTTTGACTGTTCTTTTAATAGTTTATGTTCATTTCTGTATTTGGCTAATTTGTCACTTGCATCATCTAACTTTTTTTGAAGTTGGTGAAAACTATCAATTTTTCTTTGGGTTGCTTCAAAACCTTTCAATTCTGAATTGGTTTTCTTTAAGGCATCTGCCATCGATTTTGAGCCACCAATGATGGTTTTAATGGGTCCAGATACTTTGTCTGTAGCATTGAATAGGACTTCTAATTTTAGTTTTGACATTGGTGGACTCGATTACACGTTGGTTTGGTGACGTTTTAGCGCAAGGTGATGCCATTTGCTTAATTCGATTATGTCCATGTCATCGTATGCGCTCGGTGGCCAGTGGAATATGCAGGCAATGTTTGCAATTGCTTCATCTACCTCATCGACCAGTTTTATTGTTGTTCCTCTTTGATCGCTTTCTGCAGATCCTTCGGGTACAAAAAAGTGACCAAGTGACCTCCAAGTTGAGCAAAGTCAACTGGATCTAGTTCAAGCACTTGCTGTGGTGTTAATGCAGGTGTGGTGACACGTGGTAAAACTTTGATTAATGCGTTTACGTCGTGCTGATAGATGGCTTGTAAACTGACACCACTTAATGCTTTGACATTTGGTTTGCGGATGGTGATTTCAGTAATGGTATTGCCACCAAATTGAATTGGTTGCTCAAGCTGAACAGTTTCTTGGTTCGGGTTTTGAATCAGTTGCTGATTTAATTCTTGATCTTGAGTATTCATGTCGCATTCCTAAAAGAGACAAATTAAAAAAACCTTGCACAAAACGTTGTTCATGCAAGGGTAGGAAAACTTATAATCCGATTGCTTTACGTTGTGCTGCGAGACGGTCTTTGCCATCTACAACTTCTTTGAAGCCAAGCACGTCAATTTCGATTTCAACTTTGCCGTTGACTGTGAGTTTGTAATAAGCACAGTTGGTCACGACTTTGTGTTCAGTGTCTTCACCTGGTTCAGAGTCACCGCCATCGATTTCTTCATGACGACCACGAACCACGACTTCCACTGCATCGACTTCGCCTGTGTCATCACGTTGATAAGCACCAGCAAAACGCATATAAACACCGTCAACTTTTTCAAGACCGAATTGACGCAATGTCAGCAGGTCTAAACCACCAAAAGTCGATTCAAGTACAAGACCATCATCGCCCATGCCCATATCAATTTTTAATGGAGCATTCATACCGCCACCGCGATAGTCTTCCATTTTGCGTGTGAGCTTCGGCAATACGACCGTTTTGATTTGCCCTAGATAACTTTCACCTTCGTTAAATAGGTTCATATTTTTGAGTTTAAGAGGAAGGCTCATGCATCAACTCCTATGCAGTGATCGTTGAAGCGAAGTCAGCCAAATAGCTGTCTGTAATACGCTGACGGAAGGTGAGGTCTTCAAGCGGTGGCACTGGGGTATAGTCATAGTCGATATACAATTTGCCGGCTTTGAGCGTGTCTTTTGAGTTCAGCTCTGGGTCATACCAGGCATCGCCACCCATCAGATAGCCTAGGCGTGTCCATTCACGTTGTTTGGCTTTGATGCCTTCCAACATATCGTTGACCAATGAACCGTGCATTGGTTTATCAATGGCCCACATGTGTGCTTCTGCAATCGTGTCAGCCATGATCTGTGCTGTACGTGTGTAGTTTTCAAAAGCAAAGAGTGGGTCATCTGAACAGGTACGTGAGCCCCAGAAACGGAAGCCGTCATGCTGAATCAGTGTGGTGATTTCGTTGCTGTTGAGATAGCCAGCATCGGTTGCAGGGTCTTGAAGGTCCCAAGTCACATCAGCATCGATACCAGTTACACCGTTCACCGCTACGTTTGATAGGGTTTTATGCCAACCGATTTCGTTGTCGATCTTGGCACGTAAGCCCATCGCAACTGCAACTGCAGGTACAGTTTCGGTTTGTGCTGTATCGACATTGAATGCCACGAAGTTTGGCCAAATCACCATGAGTTCACGCGCTGCAAACGCATCACGATAGGCAACGACTTCTTCTTTGGTTTTGCATCCCCAAGCATAGACATAGGCAAAGGCACGAAGTTTTTGTGCAATGGTTGCAAGTTCAGTGGCAACGGCTTGAGTATCTAAACCTGGTGCACCAATGATGCGTGGCTGTACGCCTAGTTTTGCTTTCGCTAATAGCAATGCTTTTGCACCGGTATATTTACCAGTGGCATCTACGGTACCAATGACGTTTGCTGTTTGTGCTGCTTCATCTTCAGCAGCTGCAACACGTACCACGACGCAGATTGAATTGGCTTGGTTGGCCATGGCTTGCAGTGCTGTTTTTAGAGTGCCGTTGGTACCGGCTTTTGCAACTGCAGCTTGGGTGTTGGTAATGAGCACTGGCGTATTCAATGGGAAAACGGTTGCATCTGCATCTTCTGCAGTAGCAATGAGTCCTTGAACAGCAGTGGCAATGGTTCGGATCGGACGTGTACCTTCGTTGATTTCAACGACACGCAGTCCGTGGTGGTATGAATCTGCCATAAAAAAGCCTGTTTATTGAGGTTTTATTTCAACAAACAGGCTTGCATAGCTTTGTTATTTAGTTAAGTTTTGGCAGTTGTAAAAATGCCTTAATACAAATAGTCTGTAATCTGGTTAGTTTTCAGATCACAGGCTTACAAATTGTTTGATCAATTTCATTGAGTTGCAGTTGTTAAAAGTAAATTTACAACTTAACTGATATGCATATTGATGCTTAGTTTAAAACCCCACGATTTAAGCGTGGGGTTTTGTAAGAGGGGATGTTACAAATAAATTAGGAGCTTGAGGCTATTGATGAAAACTCTGACATCGGATACCAATACGTTGCATCACAAAAAAGATGTACAGTTGTTTTGGGTTTTAGAATCATGTTCACTATTCCATCTTCAAAAACTCCGATGAGCTTGACATTGTTTTGGGATGATAGATTGCGAATAAAAAGCGTCCTGTATGCATTCGAACTGGCACCAGGCAAATTGAGTAGCATAAGATCCGTTGATGGAGTAACGAGAACAACTACAGCTTCCTGATCGATTGTTTGTGCACTATTGAAGAATTTATACGAATACCTTAAACCTTCCCAAGCCCCAGCTTTATTGACTGCAGTTATAAATGTTCCATCAATCGTCGTATGAGCAAATGAATATTGGCCTGCACCGCGACTCAAGAAGCCGACATTCTGATCATGCGAAATAAAACCATAGGAGCCTCCAACAACGATATGGCCAACATTAACGGGATTGCTCACATATGTTCCAGTACTGCATGAGTCGTAAAGATATAATCCCGTCTGATATTTCCCGCGCGCCTGAAATGCTGCACTGACTTGATTTGTACCTCCACTCCAGACGTCATAGCCATATCCAGCACCATCACGTCCAGTATTATTGAATAAACCGAGTTCAAAACCTGCAAAACTTTTTGCATCAGCATCTGGGCCAAGTGTCACATTGGTATTTTGTCCCCAAATCTTAGTATTAGGTACAAACTTGACCTCTGAA
>NZ_JAKTID010000069.1:0-4196 GCF_027854795.1 Acinetobacter sp. AOR34_HL
AACCCAGAACATCGAGCGAAACGTGCTCTGCATGATTTACATCATGCAGAGCAAATCAAACGTATTTGGAAAGAAAGTTTAGGTCGATATGGTGTGCGTAAGGTCTG
This sequence comes from Acinetobacter sp. AOR34_HL, assembly GCF_027854795.1. Taxonomy (NCBI): domain Bacteria; kingdom Pseudomonadati; phylum Pseudomonadota; class Gammaproteobacteria; order Moraxellales; family Moraxellaceae; genus Acinetobacter; species Acinetobacter sp. AOR34_HL. The sequence continues at coordinate 108 of NZ_JAKTID010000069.1, forward strand.
GCAACAATTGAAACGTGAAGGTTATGTTATCGCACGTTGTACAGTTGCTCGATTGATGCAGAAGCTAGGTATACAAGGTGTTTGGCGTGGTAAGAATAAACAAACCACCCGTAGCCGAGATGATCAAAAACGAGCAGATGACTTGGTGAAATGCAATTTTAGTGCTGATCATCCTGACCAGCTATGGGTCGCTGACTTCACGTATATTCAAACAAATTCAGGCTGGGTTTATACTGCATTTATTATTGATGTCTTCTCACGAGCAATTGTTGGATGGAAAGTATCGACACGGATGAATACAGATATGGTGCTCGATGCACTTGAGCAAGCGTTACATGCTCGAGACATGCCAAAGAATGTGATTCACCATAGTGACAGAGGCGTGCAATATCTTTCCATTCGTTATACCAATCGTTTAGAAGCAGCAAATTTACGAGCATCAGTCGGTACGACCGGTGATTCATACGATAATGTTTTGGCTGAAACGGTGAATGGCTTATACAAAACAGAGGTGATTGAATATTTAAAAGCGGATTGGCACGGTTTAGCAGATGTACAACTTGCGACACTAAACTGGGTAGATTGGTTCAATAAAAAGCGTGTACACAGTGCACTGGGTTATGTATCGCCTTTTGAGTTTGAAGCAATGTACTATGATAAGATTAATCCGTTAGGTCAGGTGGCCTAACTTAAATAAAAAAGTCTCCAACAAACCCGGTACGGTTCAAAACGTTCCCGTGCCAAGAAAAGTATGCCGAGCCGTAAAGCTCAGAAAGCTGTTATTGAACAAAGAAATTTAAATCCTGTGCTTGACTCTTGTGGTTAAAAACAGGACATTTCTATTTTGGAGTTACAATTTTGAATTCTCATAACGTGTATTATGTTAATTTTAGAGAAATTAAAAATACAGGTTGATAATGAACATAGGGATTTTTTGGTATTGGAATAATAAAGTCATAGGTATAGCTCATGTGTTTAATTTAGGTGATGCTGATTCAATTGGCTTAATTGATAGTCCTTACACGCATATCGAGTATTGGAAAAATGTACAAAGTGAATATCCAGAGCTTAGAGCTTATGAATATGAGCAGATTCCACGAGGTCGGGTAATTTACGATATGAACAAAGATAAAGTAATTGTCTATATGGATAAGACATTATTTACTTCCCAAACCGCATCTAAGATTTATGATTTCTTTGATATAGACTCTGAGTCAGCTATTCCTAGAAAAGATCCTCACTATCGCACCTAATTGTAAAATTTGAGCTAAAATAGACATCTCTATTAATGGAGCTATGAATATGAGAAAACGCTTAAAAGACTATAGCCTTGATCAAGTTTCAAATCGCCAAAAGGTTTCAGGTCAAGTATTACCAATTCAATTTAGCAATGATGAAGCAACAAAACGTGTTGTGATGCACAGTGCTAAACGAGTTATTAAGCAGCATAAAGCAGAACTTCAAGAGCTTGCTTATAAATGAGTTTGATTAGCTCAACATTCGTGATCGCTGTACATGATGAGATCCTATTACAAACTGGCGTGGGGCGAACAGGCTGTCATATTGAAAAGCTAGAAAGCGTATTAAGCCGTATAGATCAGCAGATGTATTACAGCAATGTAAGCGACATTTTTGAGATCGCAGCATGGTTTGGTATTGCTATCTCAAAAGGTCATGCTTTTGTTGATGGTAATAAAAGAACTGGTTTAGCTGTAATGCTAACTTATCTAGAAATTCAAGGTGTTACCATTCAGGAACAAACAGGTTTAGATGATTTGATGGTCGATATTGTTGAATCACAAGAAGAACATGAATTGTTAGCCAAAATTGTGGCTGAATTCTTATACGAGCTTTCGATAATTTAAACTAAGAAATCAGAATCTGAATATTTGGATCATCGATATTCGATAAAATATTCTTATAAATTAAATAATTTTCATCCTCTCGGCAGATAAAAAATACTTCTGCAACATGATCATATTGAGGCAACATAGAGAGTATGGTGCCAATCGCAATTTCAGCCGCCTTTTGAGGTGGAAAACCATAAACACCTGTACTAATACATGGAAAAGAAACAGTGAGTGCATGAATTTCATTAGCTTTGAATAGTGCATTACTATAAGCATCACAAAGCAATTGTGGCTCATTGTGTTCGCCATCTAACCATCGTGGTCCAACCGCATGAATAAGGTATTTAGCAGGCAGATTACCTGCTGTTGTTACTTCTGCTTGACCTGTAGGGCATATACCTTTTTCTTGATTTAGACGAACACATTCTTCTTTCATCAATGGTCCAGCTTTTTTATGAATCACATAATCAAGTCCACCACCACCAAGCAAAGATTTATTTGCTGAGTTAACGATGGCATGTACAGCAAAAGCTGTTATATCTGCTTGGATGAGATGGACTTTTTTCATAATTAGTTTTATAGAATACCCTTTTGTTTCTTATATTCAGTAATGATTGTTCCTAATTCTGGTTCAAATAATTTGATATATTCATCAGATAGACCTCTACTACTAGATGGATGTGGTAAGCACACAACTTGGCATTGTTCAAAATTATCAAAGTAAACTTTAAATCGAGTACCATCAAAATCTGTTTTTTGTACCATTTTTAAGGGTTCTATTTCTGGACCAACAATAGCAGTAAACCTATCCCAAACATCTATATTTCTCAGAAAATTAATAAGCTTACTACCCATAAATAAAATTACTTTGGGTCTCAAAACTTCAATATGATGAATAAAATTATCAACTGCTTCTTTTTCTAAGAAACGATTATAGCTTTCTATATCTGCATTACTCGTATAGGCCCAATTAGTTTGAATAATACATTTATCAAAGTCTGAACCTAAATTTTCATCGTTTAATGGGTGTCCCCAAAACTTAAACCATTTTTTGATATTTTTATCATAAGGCCAAGTATTGGCAGAAGGACCATACCTTAGGGATTTATTACTAAATGTACATTCAATACTCATATCTACTGTGGGACGGCTATCGCTTTCATCCAGTTTTTGATCTTCTTTTGACCATCCCCATTCATAGCCACAAATCATTAATCCGTTTTTATCATTAAAGCCTGCGAAAATTGAATTTGCTAAATTTAGATTTCTTTCCATTATTCTTTTCTCAGATGAACTTAAACCTTAAGTTAACACATATATTTCATATGAATCAATTACTTATTTATAAACAGGTGCTATTGTAATTACATTAACGGTTTTTAGGAGACTCTAGGTAATCCTCCCATAAATAACCGAAGTTAAAAGTAGAGGTTAAGCAGCCATTAGAGGTGGCTTTCCTTTGTTAGCTTCATGTGGTCTTTCATGGTTGTAATGCCACAACCAGTTTGTTGCATAATCTTGTACTTCATCCAAAGTATCAAATAAATGCTTGCTCAGCCAACTATAACGTATGGTCCGATTATAGCGTTCAATATACGCATTCTGCTGTGGCTTACCCGGTTGAATATATTCAATACGAATACCGTGCTCAGTAGCCCAGCGCACAAATTCGTGACTGATAAATTCGGGACCATTATCGCATCGGATCACTAACGGTTTTTCTCTCCACTCCAGCAATTGATTCAACGTACGAATAACCCTGATTGTGGGCAATGAGAACCCTGCTTCAATGGCTAGGCCTTCGCGGCGGTAATCATCAATCACATTCAATAATCGAAACTTGCGACCATCGGAAAGCTGATCATGCATAAAATCTAATGACCAAACCTGATTTTCTCGGATTGGTTCTTTCAATGGTTCAGGCGCATGCCGTTTTAGTCTTCTTCTCGGTTTAATACGCAGATTCAGTGCCAACTCACAGTAAATGCGGTAAACCCGCTTGTGATTCCAGCAGCAACTCTCAACATGCCGTAAATACGAGAAGCACAAACCAAAGCCCCAATCGGAATTTTCCTCAGTGAGTTCAATGAGCTGTTCAGCAATGAGTGCATTGTCATCGCTGAGTTTGGCTTGATAGCGGTAGCAGGTTTCACTAATGCCAAATGCTTTACAAGCCAAACGAATACTAATGGCATGCTGGGCAACTGCCTGTTGTGCCATCTTACGCCGGCAAGATGGC
>NZ_JAKTID010000070.1:0-3865 GCF_027854795.1 Acinetobacter sp. AOR34_HL
GTGACCTATACGGTGACAGACTCAACAGGTTTAAGTACCACAGGAACATTGACGGTTACAGTGACTGCTGTAAACAACGATGCACCGATCACAGCACCAGATACGGCAACTACAGCAGAAGACACGTTATTGGCAAATATTAATGTGTTGGCGAATGACAGTGATCCAGATGCTGGAGATGTATTGACAGTGACATCAGCTGTTTCAGCGAATGGTGGCACAGTTACGATCAATGCTGATGGTACGTTGAACTACACACCAGCATTGAACTATGTGGGTGATGATGTTGTGACCTATACGGTGACAGACTCAACAGGTTTAAGTACCACAGGAACATTGACGGTTACAGTGACTGCTGTAAATGATGCACCAATTGCTGTTGATGATGTTGTGTACGTACCAAAAGACATATCATTCACCTCGACCACGAGTGTATTAGCGAATGATACTGATGTAGATAGTCCAATATTGACGGTGCAAAGCTTCACGATTGCAGGTGATACGACAGTTTACAATGTAGGTCAAACTGCGACTATTACTGGTGTGGGCACATTTATTATGGATACAACAGGGAATTATACGTTCACACCAATAGTAAATTACAGTGGACCAGTACCATTAGTGACTTATACTGTAACCGACGGCACACTAACCGATACAGGTGTATTGTCGCTTACAATCGACCCTCTAAATGCCATCGATGATATTGCAACTTTAAATATTGGTAATGTAACTGCAACAGTAGGACCAGAAATACAAACAACTGATGTTCAAGTTCTTGGTCTTGCAGAAGCTTCCAATGGTACTGATGGTAGTGCGAGTGTTGTCATTGATAGCTACAGTGTTTTGCATGTTGAAGTTAGTCAAGAGGCACTAGTGGCAGTTGCTGATGGTTATCGAGTTGATATTGTTGATGCTGCAGGGAATATTGTAGCCTCTACAAATCCTAATGATCCAAATTTAGTTGGACAAGTACTTACTCCAATTATTGGGGGAACTTTGGGTCTTAGTGGAACCAATACCTTAACTGCAGACTTCTTAGGGTTACCAGCAGGAACTTATCGTGTTGTAGTACATAATGATCAGAATCAATTAAGTCGATTACTTGACTCTGATGGAAGTGGTGGAGTTTCTCTCCAAGAGCTGGGTGATAATGGAATTCTTCTTGGAGCAGAGAATCAGACGCTTATTGTAAATACTGTAGTAAATGCACTTAATAACCCTATATTAGGTATTGATTTAAATTTAGGTTCTACAGTTGAGCCTTTACTTAATACCGTACTAAACTTAATTAACACTACTGGTCAGGAAACACCAGTTTCTGAATTAGTTGGTATCCTTGGTGATATATTAAGTGATCCTCTCATCTTACCTATTATTGGTGATACGGGGCTTTCAGTAACAGATGTTCTTGATAGCTTGGTTAGTACATTAGCTACTACATTATTGGCAAACACTCTGACACTCTTGCAAACTACTACTATTACCACACAGTTGACTGAGTACAATGTGGATCCAGCAAATTCAACTATAACTGGCAATAATGTTATTAGTGATGCTGACCCAGCGGGTAATGATGTTTTGGGTATAGGTATTACTACAGTGACAAAAGTGTCGTACACGAATGCTGCTGGTGTAACTACGATCGTAGATGTTGACCCTTCATCTGGAGCAGATATTATTGGTGACTACGGTACATTACATATTAATGCTGATGGCAGTTACACCTATACTGCCAATGGTAATCCAGCTGTAACGGGACCAGAAGATATATTCACCTATACTTTGAGTGATGGCTTTACATCTGATACAGCAACCTTAACTATCAATTTGACTGATAATGTTGCACCTACACAAACACCAAATATCACAGCGATTTCTACTGATACTGGTACACAAGGTGACTGGTCAACGGCAGATAATTCACCAACAATTATTGGAACTTTAAATAATCCACTTCTTCCTGGTGAAAAAGTTCAAGTTCAGATTGACGGTGGAGCTTGGGTTGATGCCTATATGGATCCAAATGATACCAATGCTGCTGATGGTTGGACATGGTTCTATGGTTCAAATGATTTAACTGTGGGCAATCATACTGTAGCAGTTCGTTTAATTGATGGATCTGGCAATGTAGGTACAAATACAGATACCCAAGCGATTACCATTGAAGGAAATCAAGCACCTATTCCAATTGTAAATCAAGGTTTATTGGGTGGTTTAATTGGAGCTGATTTATTAGGATTGATAGATTTGGGCGATCAAACGTATATTGCCTATGATCCTGATAATAATCTTCAAAGTATTTCAATTTCATACCAAGTTCCTCTTGATTTGAGTACAGGTTTTGATTTAGCAGCCTCTAATCAGATTGCTGCTGAATTAGGTTTACAATTTAGTGTGGTCCATACAAATTTTTCTAATACTGTAGATAACAATGGTACACCGCTTAATCCTCTCGATGATATTATTACTACCACTTTCCCGTCATCTACACTTACGATCACTGCAATTGATGGTGGTGTAATTGATAATTTGGCAGTAAATGAGTTATTACGTTCTGTTTATTTAACAGCCACTTTGAATCTAGGAGTTGCTCCAACCTATTCGATCACTACAACTGATATGAATGGTCTTACTGATACAGATAGTGCAACAACACTTATAGATATTGGTCTCTTTGCTGGGTCAGGTGATCCTACTGTGATTCAAGGTACACCAGGTGATAATATAGTCAATGGTACATCAGCTAATGAACACCTGTATGGCTTCGCAGGCGATGACATTCTTCTAGCAGGTGATGGCGATGATTTACTACGCGGTGGTGCTGGTACTGACCAGTTGTTTGGTGAAGATGGTAATGACACTTTAATCTATGATGCAGCAGATACAGTGATTGATGGTGGTATGGGTAACGATACCTTACTCATTACTACCGCAACGGCTGCAATATTAGGTTCTACTACTGCAGTACATGATATCGAAAAGATTCAACTTGAAACTGAAAATGAATCAGTAACATTAACCTTGGGCGCAGATGGTGCAGCTAGAGCAACTGGGGCTGGTTCACAGCTGTTTGTCGAAGGTGATGGTAACGATACACTGAACCTATTGGGAGGTGTCTTTGTTGGTCAGGTGCTAATCAATGGTCAGGCTTATGAACAATATAGCTTGGATGGTACAACTGTTCTAGTTAATCCAGCGGTAGCTGTTACGTTGCAAGATAGCACTATTACTGGTACAACGAGCGGAGAAACTCTAAATGGTACTATTGAGAGTGAAACCCTGAGTGGTCTAGATGGTGATGATACTCTGAATGCTGGTGCTGGTAATGACCTGTTGCTTGGCGGAAATGGCAATGATGTATTAAACGGCCAAGCGGGTAATGATACATTAACTGGTGGTTTAGGAGCGGATACTGCGATCTTCAATGTACTCGACAATGCTGATAACGCAGGTGGTAATGGTTTTGATACATGGAATGATTTCCACTTAGGTAATACTGCTACTGATCCAAATGCTGATGTGATTGATATTTCTAATCTACTAGTTGGTTACACTGGAGATGGAAGTGCGCCATCATTGGCTGGATATGTCAGCGTCAACTCTGATGGCGCAACAACTACGATCAGTATTGATCGTGATGGAGCTGGAGGGGTGCATTCTAACGTGACTTTAATGAGCATTGATGTGGATACTACATTAACTGATCTTATTAACAATAATCAGCTTAATTTGTTCTAATCTATCAAACCAAAAAAGAGAACCTTCGGGTCACTGCTGTCCCACAAATATCACAAGAAGAACCTCAATTGAGGTTCTTCTTGTTTTCGCCATTTTTTATCAGGCACAAAGAGTGACCTTAAAA
>NZ_JAKTID010000071.1:0-17011 GCF_027854795.1 Acinetobacter sp. AOR34_HL
CGACACATCGTTTTAATCTTAAATTGATGGCTGTACTCAAGGATAAACTGATACTTTACTCGGGCAGGCTTGCAAAGTACCTTGCGGCCTTTTTTAAGATATCTCGCTCTTCTTCAGTTTGCTTAAGCTGACTTTTAAGACGAAGGATCTCTTTCTTTGCTTCGAGTAGTTCATGTTCATCAGGGTTGTTGCGTAAAGGCTGTACGGCCTTTAGCCATTTATAAATGCTGTGCTGTGATACACCTAAACGTTCAGCCACATCAGTGACAGAATATCCACGTTCGGTAATCAATTTAACAGCTTCATCTTTAAATTCTGGGGTGTATCGTTGTCCACTCATAATGTTCTCTCCTATGCAAAAAGAATAGACGAAATTTGTCTAGGAGAGTGGTGGCAGTCCAAGAATAGACGATATTTGTCTAGGAGAGTGGTGGCAGTCCATATCTAACTAAAAGGTGTCTACAAAATTAGTGGCTATTCAGTTGATGAATGTGCTGGTTGAATCTTTTGAATATTCTGCTTCTGTTGTGACGGCATATAATCTGGTTGATTACTGACCGCAAGGAAGAAGAAAACTAAAAATAAGCAACCAAGTAAAATACTGATACCAACTGTTAAGTATGGAAACTTAGATTGTTGCTGAGACATATTGTCTACTCCTATTTAAATACAAGTATTCGGTTCTAAAATCTTTAAATCATGGATAAAGTTTTATAACTTGATCCATTTTGGATATGGGTCTGCATGTATTCGGCATAGACTGATAATTTTTCAAAAATATGTTCCGAATAGAACATGTCTTCAATCAAATGAGCTGCTTGTACTTCACTAAGTTGACTTATTTGTGCAATAAGTTTTGCGTTTAAAGATGAAAACAATGTACAAATATTTCGATGGAAATCATCTTTGTTTTTAAACAACAATTTCCGAGTATTTAACATTTCATCCTTTACAATACTTTCTTCATAAACTGTCTGAATGACACTAATCTTTACACTTAAGAAATCCTGCAACTGTTGAAGTTGCTGATGATTCATCGCTGATGATGTGATCAGAAAAATTTGCGAAATATCTGATCGACAGAGTGCTTTAACCAAGTTTCTAAATAGAAAGTCCTCTTGGTTTTTGGGTTGATCGACAACATCTACATAAACTTTCAGACTTTGCAGCAAATCTATGACATTCAACTTCACTCTTGTTTCTGCCTGATAATATTGATTTAATATCTTTAAAATCGAAGATGAATTGAGCGTGGTATAAATCACAGGCTGATTTAGATTGGCAAGCACAAACGGCGCAAATAAATATGCTAGATTTTGGTCATTCTCATAAATTTGAGTTTGCACAATGTAAGTCACTTTCTCTTTAGCAAAATTTCTTAAGACTTTTGCTCTTAATAAAGTCGCTTCAAGATTCACATATTCAAGTTGTAATTCTTCCTTAATCAGTGATGAAGGCATACTGTCTTCAAAAACTGCTGTCATCGCATTAAGTTCTTTGGTCACAAACATCGAATACGCCCTGTCAAATCGAAACATTCTTTAGAACCAAATAAACTCAAATTTTGTGTTTGGAGTTTTAATCGTTCATGGTGTTATTTTGAGCGTTACTTAAAGTATTGAATAGCTACAGAGCATGCTTAAAAAAATATAACAGATGATTCGGTTAGACTAAATCTGTTATAAAATCCTGATAGATTTTCTTTAAAATAAAAGCAGATATCATTAGGGCTGCAAACTTCATGTATAAGTCTGAACAGTTAGCACACAATCTAAAATTACTGATCGAAAATGGCACTTGGAAGGCACATAGCAAACTTCCATCTCTACGTGAACAAGTACAACGTTCAGGTTTTAGCTTGATCACAGTGATGAATGCTTACCAAGAATTAGAGGCACAAGGATTAATTTATTCAAAAGAAAAATCTGGTTATTTTGTTGCTGAGCAAGTATCGACCCAAATTCCACAAACACACTCAATTGTTGCATTGAATCCCAAAATTGAAATTAACTCTCTGGTATTTAAATATCTAAAATCGATTCAATCAAAACATATCAGTCCGCTAGGTTCGGCATTTCCTGATAGTCAGTTGCTCTATCCACCCAAGCTGATTCAAATCATGGGACAACTCTCCCGTAACCGACATAGTTACGACCAAACCACCAATCTTCCACCTGGGAATTTGGAACTTCGGAAACTGATCGCCCAACGTTATTGTATGCAAGGTATTCCAACCGATGCGGATGATATTGTTATCACCTCTGGAGGCTTGGAAGCACTCAATCTGTCTTTGCAAGCGATCACACAACCTGGTGATTATATTTTATTGCAGCAAACTATTTTTTATGGCGCTTGGCAGGCAGCCGAACGTTTAGGATTGAAAGTCATTACACTTCCTGAGCATCCACAGCATGGTTTTGATATTGAAGCTTTTGAACAAGTAATTAAGACGTATCCAATCAAAGTCTGCTGGTTTATGCTCAATGCACACAATCCAATTGGCTTTACAGTCAGCGATGAAATCAAATTTAAAATTGCTCAACTTTTGCATGAACATCAAATTCATTTAATTGAAGATGATGTCTATGAAGAATTGTTTTATGGCAGTCAGAAACCACTTCCAATGAAGTATTTTGATCAACAAAATTTGGTATTGCACTGCTCTTCTTTCTCGAAAACTTTAGGTTCTGGTTTTCGTATGGGCTGGGTCTATGCAGGTAAATTCTCAGAGCACATCCAACATTTACAACTGATGAGCACGATTTCTGCAAATGCACTCATCCAAAATGCCCTAGTTGAATTTTTAGCCCATCATCATTACGAAAAGCATTTAAGAACGCTTAGACGTTCATTAGAAAAGAATAAAAAACAATTTTTCCAATATCTAAAACAACATTTACCCGAAGGCTGCAAGGTATATAATTATCCAAGTGGTTATTTTCTTTGGATTCAATTGCCTCAAAAAGTCAGTAGCATGCAAATCTATGAACTACTGATTCAACAACAGATTGGTATAGCACCCAGTCCGCTATTTAATGTATTGCCTTCACATCAACACTTTATTCGAATGAATTGTTCTTTTGAATGGACTGCAAAAATTCAACATGCCGTGGATCAATTTATTCTAGCTACTAAGAAAGAAATCTCAATTTAACTAGATTTGGCTACGCTTTCGATATTGGCTTGGTGTTTCTCCAAAGGTCTTTTTAAAAGCACGGATAAAATTGGTCGCTTCTTCATAACCAACAATACTTGCAATATCTTGGATGCTATATTGTTTGTGTTGCAGCATTTTTTTAGCCTCCGTAAATCGCACATCAGCTACAATCTGTAAGAAAGTCGTCCCTTGCGCCTGTAAATGTCTTTTTAGAGTTCGTTCAGACATATTCAAACGTTCAGCAATCATGGGCAATGTGGGATAACCATTGCTTGAGTTATACAATAATTCTGAGCGGATACTTTTCTGTAAATCCCTTATATTTTCTTTAACTAACCGCCCTTTATCATTTTCACAATACAAAAGTGCCTGCTGAAAAGAAACTTGATCAGCATTTTTATTTTTGCAGTTAAGGAAGAATTTAGGAAAACGAAGCCCATTTCTTTTTTGACTAAAATGTATCTTAACTTTTGAAAGCTCAATACACTGGTAATCATTGCTTTCTTCCCAATCAAGAAAGACTTCACTCTGCTCAATCAGCTCTTTTGAAAATAAACTTAAAAAATGAATTGCACCAAAGATCAAACATTCGACTAGAAATGATCGTAATTGCGCTGATTGTTGCTCATCACCAAATCTAACAGGATGTACATCATCTAAATAAACATAGACAAAATCCTGATCAACAGTCCATTCAGGTGTGAAATTTTGAATCCGAGTACAGAAATATTGCTGACAGAGTGTCAAAGCAGTTTCAACATCAGCACAACTTAAAAATGCAAAGCCCAATGCCCCATGTGAAGTAGGACGAAGTTTGAGTCCATACTCAATGCCCAAACGATGATTACCTGTGAGTTGTAATGCATTCACTACCAGCTTAGACCACTGATGAGCACTCATTTTGGCATCAGCATGTTTCATAGCTGATAGAACCAACCCAGTATTATGTAAAACAGTTTGATTCTCGATGCCATAGGCTTCAGTAATTTCTAATAGTACATGAGCATAAGAAACTGAAATGTTTTCTTGAAACAGCCCAAAAGGATCACGCATAGTACATCCTGTGTCCTAAAATGATCATTAATATGGCATAGTCTACCCTATTGGGCGAGCAGTTTATTCTGAATAATCAGTCATAGAAAAATGAATAAACTTAGAGGAATTGCTTAAATGGCAAACCTACATCTCGATAAACAACAATCCATTTATGTGCTGACATTAATCAACGGCGATCAGGAAAATGCGCTCAACAAAGACGTTTTAGATGAATATATTTCAGTCTTTGATGAAATTGAAAACGATAAAAATAACGCGAGCCTGATTATTCGAAGTGATCATCACAAAACATTTTGTAATGGTTTAGATCTCGCATGGTTAATGCAACAATCTATCGAAGATAAAAAAGCATTTACTACTCAACTAGAAGATATGTTACTTCGCTTAGCATTATTGAATCTCCCTGTCATTGCTGAAATCAATGGCAATGCTTATGCAGGCGGTGCGATCTTAGCATCAGCTTGTGACTTTAGATTTATGCGGTCAGATAAAGGTCGATTCTGCTTTCCTGAAATAAAACTTACCATTCCTTTTACCGATATCATTGCAGAAATTGTCCAACTGCTACCAAATCAATATGCAACTTGGGAAATGTCGTTGACAGGCAAATCGATGACAGGCGTTGAATGTTTACAAGCTCAAGTAGTGAGCCAGATACATTCTGTTGAATCCTTACAGACTGAAACTTTACGATTTGCAGAAGATATGTCACAGAAACATCGCCTGACCTATGCCGTAATTAAACGTCAATTGCGCCATCGAATTGTCGAAATTGCCAAACAACGACAGTTGTATAATCCTGAAAAATTTGCACATCCTTTTATTCTTTAACTTAATTTTTAACATGAATTAGAAATAGGAAATTACAATGAAAACTATGCAAGGAAGAACTGTTTTTATCACAGGTGGAAGTCGTGGTATTGGTCGAGCAATTGCAATAAAGGCCGCCCAAGCAGGTGCTAATGTCGTGATTGCTGCGAAGACTGCTGTCGAAACACCTAAATTATCAGGCACGATATACAGCGTTGCAGAGGAAATTAATGCTGCGGGTGGCAAGGCACTTCCTCTCATTTTGGATGTACGAGATGAGCAACAAATTCATTCTGCTATACAACAAACAGTTGAAACCTTCGGCGGATTAAATGTGCTCATCAATAATGCAGGCGCAATCGCTCTCACTGGTGTTGAGTCAACTTCACTGAAGCAATATGACTTGATTCAAACTATTAATCACAGAGCGACATTTATCTGCGCCCAAGCAGCACTACCTTACTTAAAAAAATCTTCAAACCCACATATTTTGAGTTTGTCTCCACCAGTCAATATGTCACCGAAATGGTTAGGAATGCTTTCCCCCTATGCACTATCTAAATATGGAATGAGTATTCTCACACTAGGTATGGCGGAAGAGTTTCGGCAATATGGAATTTCTTGTAATACCTTATGGCCAGAAACTTATATTGCGACTGCTGCGGTTTCAAAAAATTTGGGAGAAGAAAATACCCTACAACTAAGTCGCAAACCCGAAATTATGGCAGATGCAGCTTATGCAATTTATACAACTAATCGTGGTGAACTCACAGGACAAAGTTTAACTGATGAGCAAGCTCTTGCAAGAATTGGGATCACTGAACTAGGCGGCTATGCTTGTATTGAAGGAAAGACAGAATTACAAAAAGATTTCTTTTTAGATTAACTTCTAAGACAAAAGCGACCTTAAAACTATGGTCTTAAGGTCGCTTATTGTTATTTCACCCGTATTAACCTGGGAAAATACCACGCTCTTTACGTGCTTTTAAGATACGCTCACAACCAAGAATAAATGCTGCGGTTCTTAGCGTACATACTTTCTCGTTGGCAGTATTCCAAACATCATGGATTGCTTGAATCATCAGCTTATCAAGACGTTCGTTAATCTCTTCTTCTGACCAGAAGTAGCTCGACATATCTTGAACCCATTCAAAGTAAGAAACCGTTACACCACCCGCATTACAGATAACGTCTGGGACAACCGTGATACCACGTTGAACTAGAATATCATCGGCTTCAGGATATGTTGGTCCGTTTGCACCTTCTAAAACCAACTTCGCAGTTAATTTTTGTGCACGTTCAACTGTGATTTGACCTTCTAAAGCTGCTGGAATCAAAATATCCATTTCCACATCCCAGAATGCTTCATCACTGATCGCTTGCGCACCAGCAAAACCGCCCACACCTTGATTTGTTTGAAGATAAACTTTTAACTCTTCAAGGTTAATACCTTCTGGATTATAAATCGTACCTGTATGGTCTTGAATAGTTACGACTTTAGATTTTGACTCAGCGAATAAATACGCTGCTTCACTACCTACGTTACCAAAACCTTGAACTGCGATTTTCGCACCATCTAAAGGTAATTTGATCTTCTCAGCAACTTGTTGACCTGTGATAAACACACCACGACCCGTTGCTTTGATACGACCTAATGAACCACCTAAATGTACAGGTTTACCAGTTACAACACCTGTCACAGTATGACCTTGGCCAGATGAATATGTATCCATGATCCAACCCATGACATTTGGGTTTGTACCCACATCAGGTGCTGGGATATCTTTTTGTGGTCCAATGATGTGACTAATTTCACTGGTATAACGACGTGTCAAACGTTCTAACTCACGAGGTGAAAGTTTACGCGGATCAACACGTACACCACCTTTTGCACCACCAAATGGAAGATTTAAAACCGCAGTTTTAATCGTCATCCACGCAGAAAGTGCCATCACTTCATTTAAGTCAACATCTGGATGGAAACGAATACCACCTTTACCTGGACCACGTGATAAATTGTGTTGAACACGATAGCCTTCAAAGTGCTGGATCGTACCGTCATCCATTACAATCGGCACATCCACAATCAAGGCACGCTTAGGGCGCTTCAATGTGTCGATGTAATCTTTTAAATGCTCTAAGTAAGGCGCAACGCGATCGATTTGTTCGAGGTAAGTTGACCATGGACCGTTATTTTGAGAGATATAAGATAAATTAGACATTGTCTATCCTTATAAAATGAAAATAGATGGGTCAGCTCACGCCAAGCCATCAGTCAAAAATGTAGTTAAAAATAATATAAGCGGCTAATTTGGCTGTTCGATTATCCAAATCAAACCGTGGATTGCATTCAGCCACATCGAAAACTCGCATTTTTCCAGATTTCTTTATGGCTTGAAACAATGGATCAAAGACCGAAAGATCAATTCCTTTGACCGCAGGTGCACTCACACCGGGAGCAATGCTGGCATTAAATACATCGAGGTCTACTGTAATGTATAACGCGTCAATTTTTTCTATAAAACCGTTAATTTTCGATATCAAATGGTCAATTTCTGAAAGCTGAAGTTGCTGATCGTATATATATTGACAGTTCAGGCGATCTGCCGTGTCAAACAAAGCTTTCGTGTTTGAATGCTTCGCGACACCGATGCACAAATAATGAAATTCTTTTTGATTCTGTTCTGATAATTTTGCAGCATTTAAAAATGGTGTACCTGAAGTCACCTGCTCTGCTTCACGCAAATCAAAGTGTGCATCAAAATTAATGATTCCAATTTTTTGCTGCGGCTCATGATGTTGGATGTATTGGAACAGTCCTGAAAAACTTCCAAAAGCAACCTCATGACCACCACCTAGAACAATCGGTTTCATTCCCTGTTGTAAACTTCGTTCAACTTGATCTGCTAACTCAGCTTGTGCCTTTTCTAGTTGACCTTGCTCACATACGACTGTACCAATATCAACAATTGATACAGATTGGTGTACAGGTAAATTTGCCAATTGTGCTCGAATCATATCAGGTGCATCCGCTGCCCCTAAACGACCTTTATTTCGTTTTACACCTTCATCCGAACCAAAACCAATTAAGGCAAATGAAGCATGTTGTCTGGTATTTACCACATGATGGATACGTCGATGTTCTTCACCATCGCCATCATGTCGTCCTTGCCATGTAAATGAATGATTCATATCAAATATCGCTAATTAAAACTGTTTGCACTACACACAAATTTCATTGCCATGCTGAATAATACGTTTAGGCAAATCTCCACCTAGCCAATACACAATCTCAGATGGATGTTCAATTTCCCAAGCAATAAAGTCAGCAACTTTGCCTACTTCTAGACTGCCATGTGAATCTTGTAGTCCCAAAGCATGTGCGGCATGAATAGTCACCCCTGCCAACGTTTGTTCAGGTGTTAAGCGAAATAAGGTACTTCCCATGTTCATCATCAAACGTAATGACAATGCTGGAGAAGTTCCAGGATTTAAGTCGCTCGACAAAGCAATACGAACACCATGTTTATGCAAACTCTCTAGTGGAGGAAGTTGCGTTTCCCTCAAGAAATAGAATGCACCGGGTAGTAACACTGCTACGGTTCCTGAAACCGCCATTGCTTTGACATCATCTTCAGTCATAAATTCCAAATGATCTGCAGACAATGCGTGGTAACGAGCAGCAAGACTAGAGCCACCGAGAGAAGACAGTTGTTCAGCATGCAATTTAACTGGGAGATTGAGTGCATGTGCTGTGTTAAATATATGTTCAACTTGTGTAGGTGAAAATGCTAAATACTCACAAAATGCATCGACCGCATCCACGAGTCCTTCTTGATGTAGTTTTGGCAACATTTCTGTACAAATATGATCAACATACGCATCACTTTGATCTTTATATTCAGGAGGTAAAGCGTGCGCTGCTAAGCATGTACTGCGTACAGTCATTGGCAAAATATTTGCAATTTGACGAATCACACGCAACATTTTACGTTCATTCAGATAGTCTAAACCGTATCCTGATTTAATCTCGATGGTGGTAACCCCATCTTTGAGTAAACAGCGAATACGTTTTAGTGCTGAAGCAAGTAACTCATCTTCGCTAGCTTCACGAGTTGCACGAACAGTACTGGCAATACCACCACCATTTGCCGCGATCTCAGCATAGCTAACGCCTTGCAAACGCTGCTCAAACTCAACACTACGATTGCCACCGAATACGCTATGGGTATGACAATCAATTAAACCGGGCGTTAACCATGATCCATTTAAATTAATGGTTTCAGTATAATTGTCATTTGGAATATCACTTTCACGACCAATCCAGTGAATGCAATTTCCAGATGTCACTAAAGCAGCATGTTCAATACTGTTGTATTTCCCATCCTGCATAGTAGCGATATGACAATTTTTCCAAAGCTTTTTCATTTTAGATCCTCTCTCTGTTCAAGAGCTATAAGCTCTTAAACAGTTAGGTTATTAGCTTTCCATTTTGAAATTTTGTGGTAAATCCTGATCAACCTTGATCGCATCTTGTTTTGGTTTAACCCAAATGTTGTATGCAATACACAGTAAAACCAACCATGTAATACCGACATATAATGCAGGTCTTGAGTCAGGGAAATAACCCATCATTGCCAAGATAAACAACATGAATGCAATCGCAAATGCAGGAGCATACGGCCAACCAATCACAGGGAAATCTAGTGCTTTAATCTGTTCTTTCGACATCTTACGACGCATCGCAACTTGTGAAAGTAAGATCATCAACCATACCCAAACCGTTGCAAATGTTGCGATTGATGCAATGATAAGGAATACATTTTCTGGAATTAAATAGTTGAGAAGCACACCGATAAGTAAGACTCCTGCCATAACCACGACTGTCATCCACGGCACACCATTTTTAGAGATTTTTTGAAACACTTGTGGTGCTTGTCCACGGCTCGACATACCAAACAACATACGTCCCGCACCAAATACATCACTATTAATCGCTGATACCGCTGCAGTGATGACGACAATATTCAAAATTGTTGCAGCCGATCCGATTCCTAGATTCTCAAAAATTTGTACAAATGGGCTACCTTGGCTACCTATTTGATTCCAAGGGAAAATCGACATCAAAACAAAAATGGTTAGCACATAAAATAATAAGATACGTACAGGAACAGCGTTGATTGCTTTAGGAATAGAGGTCTTTGGATCTTTAGATTCACCCGCAGTGATCCCAATAATTTCAATACCACCGAAAGCAAATACAACGACAGATAAACAAGCAATCAAACCCGCAATACCATTTGGCATAAAGCCTTCATGAATCCATAAGTTTTGAATACCTGTTGTGAAACCTGCTTGATCGGCATTGAAGCCATATATCATTAGCCCTAAGCCACCCAAAATCATGGCAACAATCGCGGTCACTTTTACGATTGAAAGCCAGAACTCTAGCTCGCCAAAAACTTTGACATGAATGAGGTTAATTGCACCTAAGAACATGATCAGTGACAGAATCCAAATCCATCGAGGAACATCTGGATACCAGAAGCCCATATAGATTCCAAAAGCAGTCACATCAGCCAGCGCAACAATGATCATTTCAAATACATAAGTCCAACCTGTGGTAAAACCTGCAAGTGGTCCAATGTACTGTGAAGCATAGTGACTGAAAGAGCCTGAAACTGGATTTTGAACAGCCATCTCGCCTAATGCACGCATCACGATATATATTACGATCCCTGCAACGATATATGCGAGCAAAACAGATGGACCTGCCATTTTAATGGCTGTTGCTGAACCGTAAAAAAGTCCCGTTCCTATCGCTGAACCTAATGCTAAGAAACGGATGTGGCGGGTGTTTAATCCCCGCTGTAAAGTGGAGTGTTGTGACATTATTATCTCCAATCCTTGAGGAAATATAGTTAGAGTCGGTCACTCCATGTGACCGTTATCTTGATTAAGCGTTTGATAGACTAGGCAAAAGATTTGGGAGGATGAGCTCATTCAAACAGCCACTAGCGAGTAATTCACTTGCCTGTTCAATATCAGGAGCGAAGAAACGATCTTCACTGTAGTAAGGCACTTGGTCGCGCAATACTTTTCGAGCACGTTCAAGTTTTGGAGAGCTTTTTAAACCTTCACGGAAATCAAGCCCCTGACATGCACCTAACCATTCCACTGCGAGAATGCCACGAACGTTATCTGCCATATACCACAAGCGTTTACCTGCATTTGGTGCCATAGAAACATGATCTTCTTGGTTTGCTGAAGTTGGCAAACTATCCACACTTGCAGGATGTGCTAAAGCTTTGTTATCACTTGCCAATGCTGCGGCAGTCACTTGAGCGATCATAAATCCAGAATTGACACCACCATTAGCGACTAAAAATGGTGGAAGTTGTGACATATGACGATCCATCATCATCGAGATACGGCGTTCAGATAGTGAGCCAATTTCTGCAATTGCCAGTGCCAAATTATCTGCCGCCATCGCCACAGGCTCAGCATGGAAATTACCACCTGAGATCACATCGCCTTCAGCTGCGAAAACCAGTGGATTATCTGATACTGCATTTGATTCAATTTCCAATACTTCAGCTGCCTGACGAATTTGAGTCAAACAGGCACCCATCACTTGCGGTTGGCAACGTAATGAATATGTGTCTTGAACTTTGCTACAATCTTCATGCGAATGTGCAATTTCACTTGAATCAGTGAGTAAGTCACGATAAGCCGCAGCGACATCTATTTGACCACGTTGACCACGCACCTCATGGATACGAGCATCAAATGGCGCACGTGAACCCAACATCGCTTCTACACTTAGACCACCACAAACAGTAGCAGCAGCAAATAAATCTTCTGCTTCAAATAAACCGCGCAGTGCATATGCTGTTGAAACTTGTGTACCATTTAACAGCGCCAAGCCTTCTTTAGCCGCTAGGGAAATTGGTTCTAAGCCAGCAACTTTCAATGCATCAACAGCTGAAAGCCACTCACCTTTATGGCGAGCTTTACCCTCACCTAATAACACTAAAGACATATGTGCTAATGGTGCTAAATCTCCAGATGCACCTACCGATCCTTTAAGTGGAATATGTGGATACACTTCAGCGTTGATCAGCGCAAGAATGGCATCAATCACTTTACGGCGAATACCTGAGAAACCACGTGCCAAGCTGTTTGCTTTGAGCAACATGATTAAACGAACCATCGCATCATCTAATGGTTCACCAACACCTGCTGCATGAGAAAGTACCAGTGAACGTTGTAATTTTTCTAAATCTTCAGGCGCAATTTTAGTTGAAGCGAGCAAGCCAAAACCAGTATTGATCCCGTAAGCGGTACGGCCTTCATTCACTATTTTTTCGACACATGCAACACTGGCATTAATGCCTGCTGATGCACTGTCATCAAGTTTGACTTTAATTGGATTGAGGTAGGCATGACGAAGATCTGCTAAGGTAAGTTTGCCGGGTTGAATTAAAAGTTCCATCGTTGGCGTCCTGTTTTGCATTCTATTGTTCGCTTACGATGCTGCTTACACAATTGCAAAAAGCATCGTAATGTTGTTATCTGTTTACTGCGTAATCATAGGCAAGTTCAAACCTTGCTCTTTAGCGCACTCGATCGCAATGTCATAGCCTGCGTCAGCATGACGCATCACTCCTGTTGCAGGATCATTGGTTAATACACGAGCAATACGTGCTGCCGCTTCATCTGTACCATCACATACAATCACAACACCTGAATGTTGAGAAAAGCCCATACCAACACCACCACCATGATGTAAAGAAACCCAAGTTGCACCACCTGCTGTATTCAAGAGCGCATTTAATAATGGCCAATCAGATACTGCATCTGAACCATCTTGCATTGCTTCTGTTTCACGATTCGGACTTGATACTGAACCTGAATCTAAATGGTCACGACCAATGACGATCGGAGCTGAAAGCTCACCACTGCGGACCATTTCATTAAAAGCTAAACCAAGTTTGGCACGTAGACCTAATCCCACCCAACAAATACGCGCTGGTAGACCTTGGAAGCTAATACGTTCACTTGCCATATCCAACCAACGATGCAAATGTTCATCATCAGGGATTAACTCTTTTACTTTTGCATCTGTTTTATAGATATCTTCTGGATCACCTGACAATGCAACCCAACGGAATGGACCTACGCCACGACAGAACAATGGACGAATATAAGCAGGTACGAAACCTGGGAAATCAAAAGCGTTCGCAACACCTTCTTCTTGTGCCATTTGACGAATGTTGTTGCCATAGTCAAATGTTGGCACACCCATTTTTTGGAAATCAAGCATCGCTTGAACATGCTTTGCCATAGATTGTTTAGCGGCTTTCACCACAACTTCTGGTTCAGTTTTAGCACGCTCACGGTATTCTTCCCATGTCCAACCCACTGGCAAATAACCATTAAGTGGATCATGTGCGCTAGTCTGATCAGTAACCATATCAGGACGTACACCACGACGAACTAATTCAGGTAAAATTTCAGCTGCGTTACCATGTAATGCAATCGAAACAGCTTTACCTTCTTTGGTGTATTTTTCAATACGCGCTAATGCATCATCCAAATCAGTCGCTTGTTCATCAACATAGCGTGTGCGTAAACGGAAATCGATACTGGTTTGTTGGCATTCGATATTCAATGAGCATGCACCAGCCAATGTTGCTGCTAATGGTTGAGCACCGCCCATACCACCTAAACCAGCAGTCAGTACCCAACGACCTTTTAAATCACCGTTGTAATGTTGACGACCTGCTTCAACAAAAGTTTCATATGTACCTTGTACAATGCCTTGGCTACCAATGTAGATCCAAGAACCTGCTGTCATTTGACCGTACATTGCCAAACCTTTTGCATCTAGCTCATTGAAGTGTTCCCAAGTCGCCCAATGAGGAACTAAGTTCGAGTTTGCAATCAAAACACGTGGCGCGTCTTTATGAGTTTTGAACACGCCAACAGGTTTACCTGATTGAACCAACAAGGTTTCATCAGCTTCTAAGTTTTTTAAAGTTTCAACAATTTTATCAAAGCATTCCCAGTTACGTGCAGCACGACCGATCCCACCATAAACAACGAGTTCTTTTGGATTTTCTGCCACATCAGGGTCAAGATTATTCATTAGCATGCGTAACGGCGCTTCAGTTAACCAACTTTTTGCATTCAGTTGTGTACCACGTGGTGCGCGAATTTCTACGTCACGAAATTTTGTTGTCATTGTAGTCACAATCGGACTCCTTCCTTTGAGATTTGAACCGCAAATTAAACTGTTTTTAACGTATAGCAATGTATTAACTTGTATATACATCTATATACTACACAAATCTTTTATCTTGAAAAGATGCATTTCATTCCATTTATGAAAATAAATTTTAAACATATGAAATAAATTGATTTATTTTTATTAAGACCATAAAAAACCCATACAACTAAAAATTGTATGGGTTTCAAAAAAGTGTTAATTATTTAAATTTTTGTGAGTCGAATCGCACAAACTTGTTTTTTATCCTGCTTACCAAAAGAAATACTTTTCAAGTAATCCCGATCTTTTATAATTAAACTTTCTTGATGTTCAAGATAGAAAATAGATTCATTTATTTTAATTTCTAAAGGTTCTAAACTTTGATTAAAAACAAAAAATAAATCAGCAGAACTCTTTAATTCAGAAGCAGCAGACTCGAACATCCATTCATAATCTGCATGAAATTTTTTAGCATCATATATCAGATTAAAGTCTCGAATCTTTCCATTGGGCAATTCACAACTAACCTGACTGTCTCCACTGAACTTTATCGATTCCAGATATTGTAAATGCTTCACTTGATGATCAATATTCAGCAAAATATCTTGACCTTCCAAAACCGTCAAATAGCGTTGCATACCATCAAATTTGGAAAGCGAACCAGACGTTTTGACGTCCGCCATGGAAATACGCCAATCAAATAACTCAAGGCTACTCCCTTCACTCCGAGCAAGTTCAATTGTATAGCCTGCACCATTTTTCCACAGCATGCATTTATAATCTGCTGAGCTTAGATGCTGAATCATTGCGTAAATTTACCTTCCAAATAATAACGACTGCCCGGATAAATCAAACGTGCACTTGAAATCAGTTGTTTATTTGACCATGTACGACGGCGAATCAATAGGCAGGGTTCTGTCTTATTAATCTTCAACCATTTACATTCTTGAGCCGATGCTAAAATCGCCGTAACCACATGCTCACCCTCAGTCACAGGTGCCTTTGACATCAAATAAGCATTTGGCGTAATCGCTGTAAAGTCTTGAGCTAAATAATCAGGTATCAACACTGGATCAACTAAACGATCTTCTATTTGTACAGGCACATCATTTTCATAATGCACAATAATCGAATGAAATAGCTTTTGCCCTTCACGCATCTGCATTAATACGCTTTGTTCTGTGTTGGCTTGAATTTGTTCCAACATCAATACTTCTGCACGATGTTTATGATTTCGAGCGATAATCTCTTCGGCAATATTATTCACATGAAATAAAGCTGTGCGTCCTTGTCCTTCTGCAACAAATGAACCTACACCTTGTATGCGTACTAGCAAGCCCTCACTGGTCAACTCGCGCAACGCACGATTAACTGTCATACGACTACAACCAAGCAAATTCACTAATTCACTCTCGGATGGAATCTTTTTATTGACTGTCCATGTGCCTTCATAGATTTTCTGCGAAATCATTTGTTTCACACGCAAGTACAAAGGTATAGGACTGTCTTCCCCGAGTGATAAATCCAAATCAGTTTGCTTGGACGTTCTTGACATTGACTAAAACTCATACACAATACTTTGAGCTATTGTATATAGATTACCGCCAATTTGTATATACAAGCTTATACAATTAAACGTCTAAAATTAAATTAATGTTGAATTTCATTTGCTTGGTTTTTCAAAATTCTAAACTTGTATAACCCTAAACTGTATAACGCTTACTCAACCCCCAATCTGCCAATATACGGCGATACATGGTCGAAGAACGATCCGCTTCAAAATGTGCTTCCATTGTAATATCTACAGGTAATTCTTCAGGTTTTTGAGACTCTACCATATCTTGATCCTCTGCAAAAATTTGTGCATTAAAGTCAT
The DNA here is from genome assembly GCF_027854795.1 of Acinetobacter sp. AOR34_HL. Taxonomy (NCBI): domain Bacteria; kingdom Pseudomonadati; phylum Pseudomonadota; class Gammaproteobacteria; order Moraxellales; family Moraxellaceae; genus Acinetobacter; species Acinetobacter sp. AOR34_HL. Next base: position 16,171 of record NZ_JAKTID010000071.1, read on the forward strand.
AAACAGCTTGCAAATCCCCAGTGGTATCAAAGTTACGTGTCAGTGGTACAAACAATCGAGTTTTGTTATGCGAGATTGGGCAACAAGCATTTAAAATCTTTAACACACCATCATTCGGAAAATGAATCGTCAATACTGCTGAGAATGCTGGATAAACATCAAAAATCCGCTCCCAAAGAAAATCATCAGGCGCTAAATGTTGCATTCCATGCGGGTAATTACTGACGTTACTGACATATTAGACTTCTTGCAAAAATCAAAAAACGATCAACGTTTTGTTTGTTTTTTATCCAGATTAAAAAGTCATGTTCTACTATCATCAGTACATGAAATATGAAAAAGTAAAGATGCTATCAAATAGTCAGTTTAAACGACTGATTGGAATACAACCCTCAACCTTTTTAGAAATGCTTGAAGTATTAGAGTCAAGCCAAGTCAATACTCAACGAGGTAGACCTTCGAGTCTTTCACTTGAAGACCAACTGTTAATGACGCTAAGTTATTGGCGTGAATATCGCACGCTCTTTCATGTTGCTATGAGTTATGGAATCCACGAATCAACTGCGTCCAGAATTATTCATAAAATAGAAAATATTTTAATAAAATCTGATAAATTTCATTTACCTAAGAAACTACCGCATGGTGCAGGGATAGATTGGAATGTTGTTATTGTCGATGCAACTGAAATGACAATTGAGCGTCCCAAAAAAACAGAAAAGATTCTACAGCGGTAAGAAAAAACGACATACGATCAAAGCTCAACTCATCATTCATTATGAAACGATGCAGATTATTTCATTAGGTCTTACACATGGGAGTACACATGATTTCCAGTTGTTTA
>NZ_JAKTID010000072.1:0-4951 GCF_027854795.1 Acinetobacter sp. AOR34_HL
GGTGGTGTTTCAAAAAGTATGCTGGCGTTAAACAAATCCGTTATTAAGGTAAAAGAAAGTCAAATCAAAGGCTTTAAAATGATTTTCGAGCTTTTTAGAAAAGTTGCAACTTCTCCTAAATCCACGCCTGATTCGATGACGAATTCTACAGTTGTTACCTTCAATACCGACGGTAAAAAACTTACCGATCACTTGCTTGCAACATTGAAATGCTGTGATAAAACTATCCCAGGGATCACTCGCAATTCGAGCATATTGAACCCCAAGCTTTTTAAGTCTAGCTTTAAGACGTTGAACCGTTGCTAAATCCCGCTTACCCCAAACATAAGCAACAATTTCTCCAGATTCTCGATGGTAGGCATAAATAAGCCATTGTTTATTTTTCTTATTCCCTACAAAAGTCCAGAGTTCATCGACTTCAAGACATTCGTAGTTGCTTTGTTTAGGCTGAATCTGATAGATCGATTCACTTAAGGTTCGTAATACCTTGCCAATGCTGATACGCTCGACTTCAGCAATATCTCTTACACCGTTTCCTCTGACCATTAAATGTAATATCTTGCCGGTAATACCTGAGTTACACCCTTGATAGCTTAATGCATGATCACCAATAAACTGACGTTTGCAATCTTTGCATTGATGGTTTTGTTTCCCATCTACTTTGATGCCATTTCTCTTTATATTGTTACTTAGACAGGTAGGACATTTGATTTGTAGCGTTATTTTCATACCTCTATTTTATCAAAAGCCATATTGTTTTTTTCAGCATACTTTTTGAAACACCACCTAAAAATGAACCAATTAAACTTCCCAATTCTTGATGCCCATATTCATCAGTGGAATCCATACACTACGCCACACTCAGCAGCGAGATTGGTCAAGGCATTTGGTAAATATCGTAAATTGATGGACAAAATTGTACGCGTTGTTAAACCTAAAGACTTAATCGAAACTTTAGGCATAACTCAATATGCTTTATCACCATATCTACCTTTTGATTATCGAGTTGATAGTGCAGGATGTTCGATTGATAGTGTTATTCATGTTGAGGCGAATTGGCATCACCAAAAAAACTTTGGTGTGGTTGAAGAAACAAAATGGATTCATCATTTACCTTTTAATCAGCAACAACTAAAACTTGCGGGTATCGTGGCTACAGCAGATCCAAGAAATAAAAGATTTTTGGATATTCTCAAAGCTCATCAAGATGCCAGTTCGCATTTTTGTGGTATTCGTAAAATGGCAGCATGGCATCCAGATGATGGTATTCATCGCTGGTGTGATCAGCCACATTTATATACTCAAAAAAAATTTCTGAAGGGCTTTGAGCATCTAGCAAAGATGAATTTATCTTTCGACGCTTGGGGATATTCAACTCAAATCAAAGAAATCAAATCACTCGCACAAAATTTCCCTGATACAAAGATCATGGTAGATCATCTCGCAACACCAGTCGGATTATTTGGAAAAGTCGGAAAAAGAACGGGGCGAACACCAGCTGAGCGTGAGATTATATTTGCAAAATGGAAAGAGGATATTTCAGAACTAGCTGAACAAAAAAATGTTTATACCAAAATTTCAGGATTAATGATGCCAGTACTGGGACATCAATTTTATAAACAACAAATAACGGCGAATGTACTGCAAATACAAGATTTACTTTCACCACTCATTGAACATGCGATTCAGAGTTTTGGTACCCAACGCATTGTATTTGCATCCAACTTTCCAATGGATAAACCCAACACCACCTTAAAAGATCTCATTCAAGCGTATATTGAAATGACAGCACCACTAGGTGAAGAGGCGCAGCGAGGAATTTTTAGAAGTAATGCGGAAACCTTTTATCAAATAAATAAACATTAGTTGTCATTGGAATTTCAATGCATTTGTTTTGACCAAATCCAATAAATAATTTGCAAAGTTCAATAAAATTACTCAATTTCAGCGCATAATTCTGTAAAATTAGCCGTCCTTATTAGCATTCCTGATTTAAAAGTGATTTTAAATGAAGTAATGCTAATTAATCCTTTCTAAGTCAGTCTCTTATCTTCGATTTGGCTTATTTATTCATTTTTAAACTTATATTTCTTGCAATAGAACTATAAGCATATTTTAGGTGCCAGCATGGAAATCAAGGTAAATTACCTCGACAACCTTCGACAAGAAGCCAAATTCGATGACTTCACAGTAATTGCAGATCAACCGATCCGATACAAAGGGGATGGTTCTGCACCTGGTCCATTTGACTATTTCTTGGCATCATCAGCACTTTGTGCAGCATATTTTGTGAAAGTATATTGCGCTGCACGTGATATCCCAACGGACAACATTCGATTATCTCAAAACAATATTGTTGATCCAGAAAACCGCTATAAACAGATTTTTAAAATTCAGGTTGAACTTCCAGCCGATATTTCTGAAAAAGATCGTCAGGGGATTTTACGTTCAATTGACCGTTGTACCGTAAAGAAAGTTATTCAAACAGGTCCTGAATTTGTCATCGAAGAAGTGGAAAGTATCGATGCAGATGCTCAAGCTTTATTGATGCCAAATCTTGCATCTGAAAGTACTACTTATATTCAAGGTAAAGATTTACCTTTAGAAGAAACCATTGCCAATATGTCAGCAATCTTGGCTGGTCTAGGCATGAAAATTGAAATTGCATCATGGCGTAATATCGTACCGAATGTTTGGTCACTGCATATTCGTGATGCACAGTCGCCTATGTGTTTTACCAATGGTAAAGGCTCAACCAAAGAAAGCGCATTAGCATCTGCATTAGGCGAGTTTATTGAGCGTCTTAATTGTAATTTCTTCTATAACGATCAATTTTGGGGTGAAGAAATTGCCAACGCAGAGTTTGTACACTACCCAGATGAGAAATGGTTTAAACCAGGACCAAATGGTGAGCTACCAAAAGAAATCTTAGATGAATACTGTCTTGAGATTTACGATCCTGAAAAAGAGTTACTCGGTACGCATTTATACGATACTAACTCTGGGAATATTGAACGTGGTATTTGTTCACTTCCTTTTGTACGCCAATCTGATGGCGAAACAGTTTACTTCCCATCAAACTTGATCGAAAACTTGTATCTGAGTAATGGTATGAGTGCAGGGAATACATTAGAAGAAGCTCAAGTTCAGTGCTTATCTGAAATTTTCGAACGTGCTGTAAAGCGTGAAATTATCGAAGGTGAAATTGCACTACCTGATGTTCCTGAAGAAGTTTTGGCTAAGTATCCAAGTATTGTTGCAGGTATCCAAGGCTTAGAAGAACAAGGTTTTCCAGTATTGGTTAAAGACGCCTCTTTGGGCGGTCAATTCCCTGTGATGTGTGTCACTTTGATGAACCCGCGCACAGGTGGTGTGTTTGCTTCATTTGGTGCGCATCCAAGTTTTGAAGTGGCTTTAGAGCGTAGTTTGACTGAGTTATTGCAAGGTCGTAGTTTTGAAGGTCTCAATGACTTACCTCAGCCAACCTTCCAAAGTGAAGCAGTGACTGAACCGAATAATTTTGTGGAACACTTTATTGATTCAAGTGGTTTAGTATCTTGGCGTTTCTTCAGCTCAAAATCTGATTATGATTTTGTAGAATGGGATTTCACCAATGAGGGTGAAAACTCGAATGCAGATGAGGCTGCTGAATTATTTGGCATTCTTGAAGAAATGGGCAAAGAAGTCTACATGGCTGTCTATGAACATTTAGGTGCTACAGCTTGTCGTATCCTCGTGCCAGATTATTCTGAGATTTATTTAGTTGAAGATTTGATTTGGGACAATACCAATAAAGCATTGGCATTCCGTGAAGATATTCTAAATATTCATCGTTTAGATGACACACGTCTTGAAGCACTGGTTGAACGTTTAGAAGAATGCGAACTTGATGACTATACTGAAATCACAACCTTAATCGGCATAGAATTTGATGACAATACGGTTTGGGGACAATTGACACTACTGGAATTAAAACTTCTTATTTATATTGCTCTGAAGCAATTTGAAGAAGCTAAAGATTTAGTTGAGCAATTCCTCCAATACAACACCAACACTGTAGAACGTGGTTTGTTCTATCAATGTATGAACGTCGTGCTAGAAGTTATTCTTGATGACGAGATGGAGTTGGAAGATTACGAAAAGAACTTCCGTCGTATGTTTGGTGATGAACGTATGGATGCAGTTATTGGTTCAGTAGAAGGTAGTGTTCGTTTTTATGGTTTAACGCCTACTAGTATGAAATTAGAAGGTTTGGATCGTCATTTACGTTTGATTGAAAGCTACAAAAAATTGCATGCAGCTCGTGCAAAAGCTGTAAGTTAAGCCTCAAAGCTTTTGATCTAAGAAAGGTGTATGTCAATCATGCACCTTTTTTCATGATTTAAACCAAAACTTTTGAATTACGACTTTATAATTAAAAAAGATTCATCTTATTAAAAATCAATTTGACCGAACTGACATAATCTTTGGTAATTAAAAGTCAAATTTAACAACTTATTCTGCATTATATTGAATAGCCACCGATTTTGTAGACACCTTTTAGTTAGATATGGACTGCCACCACTCTCCTAGACAAATTTCGTCTATTCTTTTTGCATAGGAGAGAACATTATGAGTGGACAACGATACACCCCAGAATTTAAAGATGAAGCTGTTAAATTGATTACCGAACGTGGATATTCTGTCACTGATGTGGCTGAACGTTTAGGTGTATCACAGCACAGCATTTATAAATGGCTAAAGGCCGTACAGCCTTTACGCAACAACCCTGATGAACATGAACTACTCGAAGCAAAGAAAGAGATCCTTCGTCTTAAAAGTCAGCTTAAGCAAACTGAAGAAGAGCGAGATATCTTAAAAAAGGCCGCAAGGTACTTTGCAAGCCTGCCCGAGTAAAGTATCAGTTTATCCTTGAGTACAGCCATCAATTTAAGATTAAAACGATGTGTCG
>NZ_JAKTID010000073.1:0-33270 GCF_027854795.1 Acinetobacter sp. AOR34_HL
AAACAATATGGCTTTTGATAAAATAGAGGTATGAAAATAACGCTACAAATCAAATGTCCTACCTGTCTAAGTAACAATATAAAGAGAAATGGCATCAAAGTAGATGGGAAACAAAACCATCAATGCAAAGATTGCAAACGTCAGTTTATTGGTGATCATGCATTAAGCTATCAAGGGTGTAACTCAGGTATTACCGGCAAGATATTACATTTAATGGTCAGAGGAAACGGTGTAAGAGATATTGCTGAAGTCGAGCGTATCAGCATTGGCAAGGTATTACGAACCTTAAGTGAATCGATCTATCAGATTCAGCCTAAACAAAGCAACTACGAATGTCTTGAAGTCGATGAACTCTGGACTTTTGTAGGGAATAAGAAAAATAAACAATGGCTTATTTATGCCTACCATCGAGAATCTGGAGAAATTGTTGCTTATGTTTGGGGTAAGCGGGATTTAGCAACGGTTCAACGTCTTAAAGCTAGACTTAAAAAGCTTGGGGTTCAATATGCTCGAATTGCGAGTGATCCCTGGGATAGTTTTATCACAGCATTTCAATGTTGCAAGCAAGTGATCGGTAAGTTTTTTACCGTCGGTATTGAAGGTAACAACTGTAGAATTCGTCATCGAATCAGGCGTGGATTTAGGAGAAGTTGCAACTTTTCTAAAAAGCTCGAAAATCATTTTAAAGCCTTTGATTTGACTTTCTTTTACCTTAATAACGGATTTGTTTAACGCCAGCATACTTTTTGAAACACCACCCATTTTTATAATCTCTGAAATCCTTTTCTCAAGTTTTATTTAACTTGAAGTGACCTACATATTTATAATTATTTTGAAGTTACTAGATCGTTTGGTTACTACCAAATGATTTATATGAATCTATCCATATGAAATAGATTCATTATTTATAACTCAAATAAAGACACTTACCACAAGTAAGTATCTTTAAATATGTGGCTATTCTGTTTGAGCCCATTGAAAAGTCGTTCTCTTGTATTCTATCCCTTCTAAATCATAAACCTGATAAATCGTATCGTATAAAGACTGGATATCTTCACTGTTATCCATGGCTCTTGCTGTAATAAAAATCGGACTGACTGCACCACTATCTAGGATTGGAATATAAAGTAAATGTGGGAATCGAATGGTATCGGCACTAGCAGGAATGACACATAAGCCTTCTCCAGCAGCTACCAAACCTAAAGCCAATTGAATTTCTCGTAATTCACGGACATTTTTCGGCACCAAACTATGCTCAGCAAAAATATTTAAAAGTTGGCTTGAAAAATTAGGTTTTGGTGTATTTGGATAAACAAATAATTTTTCATCAACCAAATCTGCTAAATGCACTCCCTCGACGCGTTGAGCAATTGGATGACTTGAATGGGCTGCAACAACTAGTCTTTCTTTGCGCAAAAGTACTCTTTTTACAGCAGGATCGCTGATTCTCAATCGACCAAACCCAACATCTATTCGCCCTTCTTTGAGTGCTTGAAGTTGCTCAGTGGTACTGAGTTCTATCAACTGAATATTTAAATGTGGGTGTTGTTGGCGGTAGAGATAAATAATTCTAGGTAATAAACCAAATAATAATGAGCCTACAAAACCAATGGTTAAGGTTCGCTCAATCAAACCAATCCGCTTCGTCATACTCTTAACTTCTTCCGCATTAGACAAAAGTTTTAAGGCATGTTGGTACAAAAATTGACCTGCGGTTGTGGTTTGAAGTGGTCTACTTCCTCGTTCAAAAAGCTGCACACCTAGTTCATTTTCAAGGTTTTGAATTTGCCGACTTAAAGGTGGCTGTGCGATGAACAGCCGTTCTGCTGCTTTGGTAAAGCTTTGCTCTTCCACCACTGCGACAAAATAGCGTAAATATCTGAGTTCCATTCCTTATCTCCATACCTAATAGGTATAAAAAAATACATATTCAGTCTTAGACACAGTTTAATCATTCTTTTAAGGTATAGGAAGAGCATAAAGAACCAGTGATGGTGTGAAATGTACAAAACAATCGAAACCATATTAGTCGATATCCCAACGATACGTCCACATAAGCTATCTGTGACGACCATGCAAACCCAAACCTTGGTATTGGTCAAAATCACAACAACGGATGGTCTTGTGGGTTGGGGTGAAGCGACCACGATTGGTGGACTTAATTATGGTGAAGAAAGCCCTGAAAGTGTCAAAGCAAATATCGATACTTATTTTGCCCCGCTCTTATTGTCGATCAAATCTTCAATAAATGTGGCTCAAACACTCAAATTGATTCGTAAAAGTATCAATGGCAATCGCTTTGCAAAATGTGCCATTCAAACTGCGCTCTTGGATATTCAAGCGAAACAACTCAATTTGCCACTAAGCGAAGTATTGGGTGGTCGTCTTCGTGATCGTCTCCCTGTGCTTTGGACTTTGGCTTCGGGTGATACTGAAAAAGACATCGCTGAAGCACAGAAAATGATTGAGCTCAAACGCCACAATATTTTCAAGTTAAAAATCGGTTCCAATCCTGTGCAACACGATGTTGATCATGTGATTGCCATCAAAAAAGCTTTAGGACCTGAAATCAGTATTCGTGTTGATGTAAATCGTGCTTGGTCAGAATTGGAATGTATCCAAGGTATTCAACAGTTGCAGGATGGCGGCATTGATTTGATCGAACAGCCTTGTGCGATTGAACAAACTCAAGTGTTGGCTCGCCTCACTCAACGTTTTGATGTGGCCATTATGGCAGATGAAGCTTTGACAGGTCCTGACAGTGCTTATCGTTTAGCGAAGCAGCATGCGGCAGATGTTTTTGCTGTGAAAGTTGAGCAATCAGGTGGTCTGATCGAGGCTTGTGAAGTGGCCAAAATCGCTAAGTTGGCGGGAATTGATCTGTATGGCGGCACTATGTTGGAAGGTCCAATCGGCAGCATCGCTTCGGCGCATGCCTTTAGTACTTTTGACAGCCTTGCCTTTGGTACAGAGTTATTTGGTCCTCTCTTACTGACTAAAGACATTTTAAAAACACCATTGCGTTATGAAAATTTTGAATTGGTGGTGCCAAATACTGCAGGTCTAGGCATCGATATTGACGAAGACAAAATCGAGCAGTTGCGTCGTAAGGCTTAAGGGAGAAAGCACATGTTATTTCAGGTTCGTATGGATGTGCATCTTCCTGTGGAGATGCCTGCTGAACAAGCCAATCAGATTAAAGCGGTTGAGAAAGCTTATTCGCAAGATCTACAGCGTCAAGGTAAGTGGCGTCATATTTGGCGGATTACAGGACAGTATTCAAACATCAGTATTTTTGATGTCGAAAGCAACGAAGAGCTACACAACATTTTACAGGGCTTGCCCTTGTACCCCTACATGGACATTGAAGTGATGGCATTGAATCGTCATCCCTCTTCGATCCGTGAGGATGATCGTTAATTCACAACACCCCATCGTCACTCGACAGCGTCATCACATGCTCAGAGTGTCGTAGAGATAAGGACAGTGGTACGGCATAACGGATTGAATGACTCTCCGTTTCCCCACCACCTACGCGAGATGCATAGTTAAGGAGAAATCATATGAATCGTCAGGATATTGATGCATTAGTGAAAAAAATGAATGTTGATACTGCTACAGGTGCAGTCGATCAACGTGTTCAAAGCATCGTGGTACGTTTATTGGGAGATTTATTCCAAGCAATTGAGGATTTGGATATCCAAGCTTCAGAAGTGTGGAAAGGTCTAGAATATTTTACAGATGCAGCTCAAGCCAATGAATTGGGCTTACTCGCTGCGGGCTTAGGTCTAGAGCATTATTTAGATTTGCGTGCTGATGAAGCCGATGCCAAAGCAGGTGTTTCTGGTGGTACGCCACGTACGATTGAAGGCCCACTGTATGTTGCGGGTGCACCTGAGTCTGTAGGTTTCGCCCGTATGGACGATGGTTCTGAATCAGACAAAATCGATACTTTAATTATCGAAGGTACAGTGATGGATACAGACGGCAATATCATCGAAGGTGCCAAAGTTGAAATGTGGCATGCGAATAGTTTGGGGAACTATTCTTTCTTTGATAAGTCTCAATCTGATTTCAATTTACGTCGCACCATTCTTTCTGATGTGAACGGTAAATATGTGGCTTTGACCACCATGCCTGTAGGTTATGGTTGCCCACCTGAAGGAACGACTCAGTTTGTTCTGAATAAGTTAGGTCGTCATGGTAACCGCCCTTCGCATGTTCATTATTTTGTTTCTGCACCGGGTTTCCGTAAGTTAACGACACAGTTCAATATCGAAGGCGACAAGTACCTGTGGGATGACTTTGCTTTTGCAACACGTGATGGTCTTGTAGCGACTGCTGTCGATGTCACTGATGAGGCTGAAATTCAACGTCGTGGTTTAGATAAACCATTCAAACACATCACTTTCAACATCGAATTAGTTAAAGAAGCGGCTTCTGCACCTTCTACTGAAGTTGATCGTCGTCGTGCATCTGCATAAGCAAGCGTAATTTAGGAACCGAGTTATTGAAATTTAATCAAATAACTCGGGGCTTCCTCCTTAGGAAAGTCGGAGAACGGACATGCCAAAAATTCCAGTAATCAACACGACGCATCTTGATCGAATTGATGAATTGCTTGTTGATAATGAAGAAACAGGTGAATACAAACTTCATCGTTCAGTATTCACAGATCAAGCGATGTTTGATCTTGAAATGAAATATATTTTTGAAGGCAATTGGGTCTATCTAGCTCACGAAAGTCAAATTCCAAAAAATAATGACTTTTATACGACTTATATTGGTCGTCAACCAATCATTATTGCTCGCAATCGTAATGGCGAATTAAATGCCATGATTAATGCTTGTTCACATCGTGGTGCACAACTCTGTCGCCATAAACGTGGCAATAAAGCGACTTATACGTGCCCTTTCCATGGTTGGACATTTAACAACTCAGGTAAATTGCTCAAAGTTAAAGACCCTACCGATGCGGGTTATTCTGACTGTTTTAACCAAGATGGCTCACACGATTTAAAGAAAGTTGCGAAGTTTGAAAGTTATAAAGGTTTCTTATTCGGTAGTTTGAATCCTGATGTTCCCTCTTTGAAAGAGTTTCTTGGGGAAACAACTAAGATTATTGACATGATCGTTGGTCAATCAGAACAAGGTTTAGAAGTATTACGCGGCTCTTCAACCTATACCTATGAGGGTAACTGGAAGCTCACCGCTGAAAATGGTGCTGATGGTTATCACGTATCTGCCGTGCATTGGAACTATGCAGCTACTACACAACATCGTAAAGAAACTGAAGCTGGAGATAACATCCGTGCAATGAGCGCTGGTTCTTGGGGTAAACAAGGCGGTGGATCATATGGTTTCGAGCATGGTCATATGTTGTTGTGGACTCAGTGGGCAAATCCAGAAGATCGTCCAAACTATCCAAAAGCAGATGAATACACCGAGAAATTTGGTGCTGCAATGTCTAAATGGATGATTGAGCGTTCGCGAAATTTATGTCTTTACCCAAATGTTTATTTGATGGATCAGTTCGGTTCACAGATTCGTGTGCTTCGCCCACTCAGCGTCAATAAGACCGAAGTGACCATTTACTGTATCGCACCAGTTGGTGAAGAGCCTGAAGCGCGTGCTCGTCGTATTCGTCAATATGAAGATTTCTTTAATGCTTCTGGAATGGCGACACCTGATGATTTGGAAGAGTTCCGCGCATGCCAAGCAGGTTATGCAGGCTTAGAGCTGGAATGGAATGATATGTGCCGTGGTTCAAAACATTGGATACATGGACCCGATGATGCAGCAAATGAAATTGGTTTAAAACCTAAATTAAGTGGCATCAAAACTGAAGATGAAGGCTTATATCTAGCTCAGCATCAGTATTGGTTAAAGTCGATGAAGAATGCTATCGCAACTGAGAAAAAGTTAGCTGAAAGCCAAATTTAGGAAGATGCCAAATGAACACAACAACTCAAGCAACTTTAGAAAATATTGCTCAGTTTCTTTATCGTGAAGCACGTTTTCTAGACGATGAACAATGGGATGAATGGTTAAGTTGTTATTCACCAGAGGCTTCTTTTTGGATGCCTGCATGGGATGACGACGATCAGTTAACTGAAGATCCACAGTCTGAAATTTCACTGATTTATTACCCAAACCGTCAAGGTTTAGAAGATCGTGTATTTCGTATCAAAACAGAACGTTCATCAGCAACGATGCCAGATACACGGACCAGCCACAATATTAGCAATATTGAGGTGCTCGAACGTGATGGAGACAAAGTCACTGTTCGGTTTAATTGGAACACATTGAGTTTTCGCTACAAAACCAACTACAGCTATTTTGGTATGTCTCGTTATGTGATCGATTTTTCTAACGAACAACCAAAAATCATCAGCAAATATGTGGTGTTAAAGAACGATTATATCAATCAAGTGATTGATATCTATCATCTCTAACCAGTAAGCCCAGCCAAATGGAATTTTGGTTGGGTAAGCGAGATCAAAATTTTTAAATAGGATGATTGCCATGTCTAACCATAATGTAGCACTTCAATTTGAAGATGGTGTGACCCGTTTTATTACAGTTACACAAGGTGAAACTTTATCTGACGCAGCCTATCGTCAGAAGATCAATATCCCTTTGGATTGCCGAGATGGTGCATGTGGTACATGTCGTGCATTCTGTGAATCTGGTAGTTATAACATGCCAGAAGAAACTTATATCGAAGATGCTTTAACACCTGAAGAAGCTGAACAAGGCTACATACTTGCTTGCCAGTGTCGTCCTACTTCGGATGCAGTTTTCCAAATTCAAGCATCATCTGATGTTTGTAAGACTGAAATTCATAGCTTTCAAGGCACTTTATCACGTGTCGAAAACCTATCTGACTCAACGATTACATTTGATATTCAACTAAATGATGGTCAACCTGAAATTCACTTCTTAGCTGGTCAATATGTAAATGTCGGTATTCCAGGAACATCTGAAACACGTTCATATTCATTTAGTTCAAAACCAGGCAATCGTTTAACGGGTTTTGTGGTGCGTAATGTCCCAAATGGTCAAATGAGCGAATTTTTGAGTAAGAATGCAAAAGCTGGTGACAAAATGCACTTCACAGGTCCATTTGGAAGCTTCTATTTACGTCCTGTCACTAAACCCGTTTTGATGCTCGCAGGTGGAACTGGTATTGCCCCTTTTATGTCAATGCTTCAAGTACTTGAAGAAAAGGGTTCAGATCACCCTATTCGTTTAGTTTTCGGTGTGACAAATGACTTTGATCTTGTCGCAATAGAAAAGTTAGATGAATTGCAAAGTAAGTATCCTTGGTTTGAATATCGAACGGTTGTTGCACATCCTGAAAGTCAACATGAGCGCAAAGGCTATGTAACAGGTCATATTGAAAATGATTGGCTTAACAATGGTGATGTTGACGTATACCTCTGTGGGCCAGTACCAATGGTTGAAGCTGTTCGTAGTTGGTTAGATCAAGAAGGAATTAAACCTGCCAATTTCTTATTTGAAAAATTTTCTGCAAATTAATCAAATCGGAGATCAGCATGATATTTCAAGATAGATTTAAGAACAAAATCGTCATCGTAACGGGTGCTGCTCAAGGGATTGGACGTAGCGTTGCAATTCGGGTAGCCGCTGAAAATGGATATGTGGTTTTAGCCGATCGTTCAGAGTTGGTCGATGAAGTTGCTTCAGAAATCCGTAGCACAGGTGGTCATGCAATCACAGTACAAGCTGATTTAGAGCGCTATGATGGTGCCCAAGCTGTTGTAGACAAAGCGATTCAGGAATTTGGCCGAGTAGATGTACTCATCAATAATGTTGGCGGTGCGATCTGGATGAAACCCTTTGATGAATTTAGCGAAGAGCAAATTATCAAGGAAATCAATCGTTCTCTGTTTCCAACTTTATGGTGTTGTCGTGCAGTTCTACCTGAAATGTTGAAGCATCAATATGGGGTCATCGTCAACGTATCGTCTATCGCTACCCGTGGTATCAATCGTATTCCATATTCGGCAGCTAAAGGCGGTGTAAATGCACTTACCGCATCTTTGGCTTTTGAACATGCCAAAAATGGCATCAGAGTGAATGCGATTGCTACGGGTGGAACAGACGCTCCACCACGTAAAGTACCTCGTAATTCAACTCCACTTAGCGAAGATGAAAAAGTTTGGATGCAACAGGTTGTAGATCAAACCAAAGAAAGAAGTCTGATGGGACGATATGGAACTATCGATGAACAGGTAAATGCCATTCTTTTTCTAGCATCTGAAGAGTCGTCTTATATGACTGGCAGTGTAATTGCAGTTGGTGGTGGTGATCAGGGTTAATTCTGATCTAAACAGCAGGAAATCTTGCAAGGAGGCGCTATGACTAACCTGTTGACGAGTTTAAAAAATGATTGGTCTATTTCAGCAACTATTGCAGGATTTTTAGCGGTTCTGATTTCATATTCTGGTCCGCTTATTATCTTTTTCCAAGCAGCACAAAAAGCCAATATCTCAACAGAAATGATGATTTCATGGATTTGGGGCATATCAATTGGTGCTGCTGTTGCTGGAATTTATCTTTCAATTCGTTATAAAACCCCTGTCATCACAGCATGGTCAGCTCCTGGTACGGCATTATTGGTTTCACTGTTTCCAAATATCTCTTTGAATGAAGTTGTTGCAGCTTATATCACTTCAGCGATTGTCATTTTTATAGTTGGAGCGACAGGATATTTTGACAAATTGCTGAAATGGATTCCTCAAGGAATCGCAGCAGGCATGATGGCAGGAATTTTATTTCAATTTGGGCTCGGATTATTTGTAGCAACGGATTCCATGCCTTTGATCGTTTTCAGCATGTTGCTTTGTTATTTATTAGCAAAACGATATTCACCTCGTTATACCATGCTGTGGGTTTTGTTGTGTGGTGTTTCACTCAGCTTAATTTGGGGAAAAATGAATCCTGTTGAAATGCAGTTTAGTTTTGCTATTCCTCATTTCATTTATCCAGAATGGACTTGGCACTCTACATTTAACTTGGCTTTACCTTTAATTCATGTGAGTCTGACAGGACAGTTTTTGCCAGGTATGGCAATTATGAAACTGAGTGGCTATGACACCCCTGCTAAACCGATTATTACAGCATCAAGCATCGCTTCACTCGCAGTCGCATGTGTAGGTGGAATTACGATTGTACTTGCTGCAATTACTGCTGCTCTATGTATGGGTAAAGATGCTCATGAACTCAAAGAGAAGCGTTATATCGCAGGTGTTGCCAATGGTATTTTCTATATTTTAGGTGGCTTATTTGCTGGCAGTATTGTCATGCTCTTTAGCCTTCTTCCCAAAGAACTCATCGCAGCTTTAGCAGGATTAGCTCTGCTTGGGGCGATTGGGACAAATGTCATGATTGCGATGAAAGATGATCATCAGCGCGATGCAGCATTAATCACATTTCTTGCAACGGTTTCAGGAATGCACTTTCTTGGACTTAGCTCAGTTTTTTGGGGCATCTGTATCGGTGTTATCGCCCAGATTCTTTTAAATCCTCACGCCCACCCAAATACTGTGATGACCCAGTCATCTTCTGAAAAATAGATCAGCAAGACTTGATTGTAGGATGAATTTATTATGATCGACAAATCACAAGCTTCACTGGTTGAAGCACTCTCCCAAATCCAAGATGGCTCAACCATTATGATTGGTGGTTTTGGAACTGCAGGACAACCTGCTGAACTCATCGATGCTCTGATTGAACTCGGGGTTAAAGACCTTGTCATCGTCAATAACAATGCAGGCAATGGCGATTATGGTCTTGCCAAACTCCTAAAAACAGGTGCAGTCCGTAAAATCATCTGCTCTTTCCCTCGTCAGGCGGATTCATGGGTGTTCGATGAACTCTACCATGCAGGCAAGATCGAATTAGAACTCGTCCCACAAGGTAATCTCGCTTGCCGTATCCAAGCTGCTGGGATGGGTTTAGGGGCAGTATTCACCCCAACTGGCTTCGGAACATTATTGGCAGAAGGCAAAGAAACCCGTCATATCGATGGCAAAGACTATGTATTGGAATATCCAATCAAAGCTGACTTTGCCTTAATCAAAGCTCACAAAGGCGATCGTTGGGGCAATTTAGTTTTTAATAAATCGGCACGTAACTTTGGACCGATCATGGCCATGGCTGCAGATGTCACCATCGCTCAAGTTTCTGAAGTAGTAGAACTCGGTCAGCTTGATCCTGAACACATTATTACCCCAGGGATTTTTGTTCAGCATGTGGTTGCTGTTAAAGCAACATCACCTGTCGCTGCACAATAAGGAGAATAACAATGAGCTATCAAAAACTCAGCCGTGACCAAATTGCAGAACGTGTTGCACAAGATATTCCTGATGGTGCCTATGTCAATTTAGGTATTGGCTTACCCACTAAGATTTCAAATTACTTACCTGCGGATAAAGATGTTTTTCTGCATTCTGAAAATGGTTTATTGGCATTTGGCCCACCACCAGCCACAGGCGAAGAAGATCCTGAGCTGATTAATGCAGGCAAAGAGTATGTGACCATGCTCACAGGGGGATGCTTTTTCCATCACGGGGATTCCTTTGCCATGATGCGTGGGGGTCATTTAGATATTGCAGTACTGGGTGCATTCCAAGTCGCAGCCAACGGTGATCTTGCCAATTGGCATACAGGTGCAGCTGATGCGATTCCTGCTGTGGGTGGTGCAATGGATTTGGCTGTAGGTGCAAAGAAAGTGTTTATCACCACCGATCATGTCACCAAACAAGGTGAACCGAAGATTGTTGAAGAGCTGTCTTATCCTGCAACAGGTCTGAAATGTGTTGATCGTATCTATACCGATCTGTGTGTGATTGATGTGACCACAGAAGGTTTAAAAGTGATTGAGAAAGTGGATGGTCTGAGTTTTGAAGAACTACAGGCTTTGACGGGTGCTCAGTTGATTAATGCGACACAGGGTTAATGTTTACCAGCAACTAATTACGGGTTAAAGCAAAAGCTTTTTGTATAGGCGGCATCTTACTTTTTAACGATAAAAAGTAACAAAAATCCTTTGTTACTCAGACACAACATCCGTGTTGTGCTGAGTAACGAGGCGACATCCATGTCGCCACCGCGAAATACTGATTGGAATGATTTAAATGCAGTTTTTTACTCACTTATATTTAGATTTTTTCCCGTACTTAACTATCGTGACAGGCGACATGGATGTCGCCCGTTGGACAGGGAGGCAAGGAAGTCTCCTCTGTTCAACAATTGGTTTTGTCACTTTTGCCCTGTCAAAAGTGAGGCATTGCCTACGCAAAGGAAGTATGACTGAACCCGTAATTTGTGGCAGTGGTCCCAACAGATTGAAATATGGAAGCGTAAGACTATGAAAAATGCATACATCATTGATGCCATTCGTACCCCCTTTGGACGTTATGCAGGTGGTTTAGCCCCTGTACGTGCAGATGACCTTGGTGCAGTTCCAATTCAAGCCTTAATGCAACGTAATCCAACGGTCGATTGGCAACAGGTGGATGATGTGATTTACGGCTGTGCCAATCAAGCGGGTGAAGACAACCGTAATGTGGGGCGTATGTCCGCATTATTGGCTGGCTTGCCTTATCAAGTCCCTGCAACCACAGTGAACCGTTTATGTGGTTCATCTTTAGATGCGATTGCCATGGCTGCACGTGCGATTAAAGCAGGCGAAGCAAATCTCATCATTGCGGGTGGTGTCGAGAGCATGAGCCGTGCACCCTATGTGATGGGTAAATCGGACAGTGCTTTTGGTCGTAGTCAAAAGATTGAAGACACCACCATGGGTTGGCGTTTTATTAATCCAAAGCTCAAAGAAATGTATGGTGTAGACACCATGCCACAGACTGCAGAGAACGTGGCAGAACAATTTAAGATTAATCGGATCAATCAAGACCAGTTTGCCTTGGTGAGCCAACAACGTACAGCAGCAGCGCAAGCCAAAGGCTTTTTTAAACACGAAATCGTTGCTGTCACGATCCCACAACGTAAAGGTGATGCAGTCGTTATCGATACCGATGAACACCCACGTGCATCGACCACGATTGAAGCATTGACGAAACTCAAAGGTGTGGTGAAAGCAGATGGCACAGTCACTGCGGGTAACGCTTCAGGTATTAACGATGGTGCAGCAGCACTATTGATTGCCTCAGATGATGCGGTTGCTCAATATCAACTTAAACCACGTGCCAAAATCATTGCCGCCACTACGGTGGGTGTTGAACCCCGCATTATGGGTTTTGCCCCTGCGCCTGCAATCAAAAAGTTACTCAAACAAGCCAATCTGACTTTAGAACAAATGGATGTGATTGAGTTAAACGAAGCCTTTGCAGCTCAAGCTCTAGCGGTGACTCGTGATTTAGGTTTGGCAGATGATGATGCGCGTATCAATCCAAATGGTGGAGCAATCGCTTTAGGTCATCCACTCGGTGCATCGGGTGCGAGATTGGTAACGACCGCGCTGAACCAACTTGAACAGATCAAGGGACAATATGCTTTGTGTTCGATGTGTATCGGTGTGGGTCAAGGGATTGCTTTGATTATTCAGCGTGTTGATCTAGATACAGGAGAACAGTAATGCCGATGTTCCAATCCGCAGATGTCATGATTCATTATCAGACCTTTGGTGATGCAAATGCCCCTGCTCTGGTGTTCTCCAATTCCCTAGGTACGAATTTTGGGATGTGGCAACAGCAGTTTAATTTTTTTAAAGATCGCTTTTTTGTGATTTGTTATGACACTCGTGGTCATGGTTCATCTTCTACCCCAACTGGTCCTTACACGTTGCAGCAGTTAGGTGAAGATGTGATTGCTTTACTTGATCATTTGAAGATTGAAAAAGCTGCCTTTTGTGGAATTTCAATGGGCGGTCTAACTGGACAATCGTTAGCGATTCATTATCCATCGCGTTTTAGTCATGTGATTATTGCCAATACCGCAGCGAAGATTGGACAGGAACAAGCATGGCAAGATCGTGCCGAACTGGTACGAAAGCAAGGTTTAGAACCAATTGCTGCAACCGCAGCATCTCGTTGGTTTACCGATCCCTTTATCCAAAGTCATCCTTCAGTTGTCAGCCACCTATGTAACGACTTAAGTGCTGGCAGTGCACTGGGCTATGCCAATTGTTGTGAGGCTTTGGCTAAAGCGGATCTTCGTGATGAACTAAAACAAATCACGATACCTGTTTTAATTATTGCAGGAATTCATGATCCAGTGACCACTGTTACAGATGCTGAATGGATGTTGCAACACATACCAAAGGCTCAGTTGGTTGAAATTAATGCTTCACATATTTCAAACGTTGAAGCACCTGTTGAGTTTAATCAGTATATAAATCAATTTATTTAATATACCTATTGTTATAAAAAAGCAGAGTATAAAATACTCTGCTTTTTGTCGTCTAAAATTTAGATAGAAAATAGTAAATTCAATACCTTAAAGACATAAAGATATATCAATTTAGTTTTTGACTGAATCCCCATAACAAAATAGTTTAAACATTAATAAAACAAAGCTTCACAAATTGGAGGTGAAGGATGTATATGGAAAAAGTCAATATCAATGAAACAATTGATAATGCCAAATTTAGTTTATTTCATTGGAAGGTTTTAGTTTGGTGCTTACTAATTATTATTTTCGACGGCTATGATTTGGTTATTTACGGTGTTGCATTACCATTATTAATGCAGCAATGGTCATTAACGGCTGTACAAGCAGGATTATTAGCAAGTGCTGCCCTATTTGGAATGATGTTTGGTGCAATGATATTCGGCACATTATCAGATCGTTTAGGAAGAAAGAAAACCATCATGATCTGTGTCACTTTATTTAGTGGTTTTACATTTCTAGGGGCTTTTGCAACCAATCCCGTTGAATTTGCAATTTTAAGATTCATAGCAGGATTAGGTATAGGTGGCGTAATGCCAAACGTTGTTGCATTAATGACGGAATATGCACCTAAAAAAATTCGAAGTACTTTAGTCGCAATTATGTTTAGCGGCTATGCTATTGGTGGTATGACTTCAGCATTATTAGGTGCTTGGTTGGTAAAAGATATGGGATGGCAAATCATGTTCCTGATTGCAGGGATTCCATTGTTATTATTACCGATCATATGGAAATTTTTGCCAGAATCCTTAGCATTCCTCATCAAGTCTAAGAATAATCAACAAGCAGAACAGATTATTGCAAAACTCGATCCCAACACCGAGATTAACTCAAAAACACAGCTCATCTTTAATGAAAATATCCATACGGAAGCCCCTGTCCGAGCATTATTCCAAGATGGTCGTGCATTTAGTACATTCATGTTTTGGATCGCTTTCTTTATGTGCCTATTAATGGTGTACGCATTGGGAAGTTGGTTACCTAAATTGATGTTGCAAGCAGGATATTCTTTAGGCGCAAGTATGCTGTTCTTATTTGCATTGAACATTGGCGGTATGGTTGGTGCAATTGGAGGCGGTGCTTTAGCAGATCGATTCCATTTAAAACCAGTCATTACCTCAATGTTTGTAATCGGAGCTGCTTCCTTAATACTATTGGGATTCAACAGTCCTCAGATTGTTCTCTATAGCTTAATTGCTTTAGCAGGTGCAGCAACGATTGGTTCACAAATTCTTCTATATACTTTCGTCGCACAATTTTATCCAACTACTGTTCGCTCAACAGGTATGGGCTGGGCATCAGGTATCGGTCGTATAGGTGCAATCATTGGGCCTGTACTTACAGGTGCATTGCTCACTTTTGAACTACCTCATCAAATGAACTTCTTAGCAATTGCAATTCCAGGTGTGATTGCTGCATTTGCGATCTTCCTCGTCAATCTAAAAGTTTCGGTCAATGTACCTGAAAGTTCAAAATCAACTCTTCAAACACAAGCTTCAGTCAACCAGCAATAAGTAATGTTGCGCCGAGGATTGGCGCAACTCAACTCAAAATGGAAATTAATAAATGCATACATTTAAATGTAATAAGCTTATTTTGTCCTCTATTTCACTCATAGGTGGGTTAATTTCAACTTCACTTTGGGCTGATAATGTAAGCGCTAAAGAAGAATGGAAATTTACTTTAAAAAATGCCTACATCAATCGTAATTTTGAGAATGAAGCACTAAAGGATACTGGAAGTTGGTCTCAAGCTGCCTCTTTGTTTTATAACTCACGAATGCTTGAGACACCATTAAGTATTGCCGAAAAACCTTTGACAATCGGTGTGGATGCTTCCGTTCAATATGCTGTAAGATTAAGTTCAGATAAGCATGTGGCTGATACGGTATTACCATTTGATAAAGCGACTCAATCACAAGCTTCCGATTATTTAAAACACAGCGCCACTTTAAAATTAGGTTATGACCAAACCTTGTTGAGTGTTGGTGAGCTTTGGTTAGACTTACCTGTTACTGCCGTAGATACCAGTCGTCAGCTCTTAACATCTTATTGGGGTGCAAACCTTAAGTCACAATTAACTGATCAACTTTACGCAGAAATAGGTCGTGTTGAAAAAGTATCCCCTCGTAATGAAGAAGATTTTCGTAAATTCTCTTTTACTTCAAATGGAAAGACAGAATACTCAGATGGCTTAAATTATATTGATTTACGCTATCAGTTCTCCCCTGATTTAAAGGGAGAATATTATTATGGCAACATGGAGGATTTATACAATAAACATTATTTGGGTTTAGAGCATAATTTGAAAGGAAAAAATTATGTGCTTAATTCGAAATTTAAATATTTTAATGCTCAAGAAGATGGAAATAATTTTAATATTGATGCACAAAATATTGGTTTGTTAGAAACATTAAAATTAAATAACCATACTTTCGGTTTAGGCTATCAGCAAATTATTGGTGAATCTGCCTATCCATTACCAGATGGTTTTCTTCCTGAAACATATTTCATTAATTGGAATGCTACAGGTTTCTTTAAAAAAGATGAAAAGTCATATCATTTTATTTATGGTTATAATTTTAAAGATTATATCCCTGGTTTTAATGCAGCCGTAAAATATGTTTATGGTGACAATTTTGAAACGACTGATAGTAAAAAAAATCATGAAAGTGAGTCTAATATTATCTTGAACTATGCTTTTCAACAGCCCTATCTCAAAGGTTTGGCATTGCAATATATTCGAATTGATTATGATGTGAAGCATGGAAATGATTTTGGTGAGGATCGAATGTTTGTAAACTACACTCATAAATTCTAAAGACTTAAAACTTGTATAGGGATACTCAACTTTATGTAGCGTATCCCTTTTATTTTTAAAACAATATTTTGGTAGGTATTTGGTAGGTAGGAAATTTTTTTAAGCACTCCATACTAAGTTCAAGGTGTAACTCACCTGAATAACAAACAATGGAAAATGGAAGAAGGAATCACTCCATGGCTTTTAAAAATATTGCAGATCAAACAAACGGTTTTTATATCCCTTGCGTTTCTCTCTTTGGTCCAGGCTGTGCAAAAGAGATTGGAACGAAAGCACAAAATCTCGGTGCAAAAAAAGCATTAATCGTTACAGACGAAGGTCTATTTAAATTTGGTGTAGCAGATACTATTTCAGGATATTTGAAAGAAGCTGGTGTAGATAGCCACATCTTTCCAGGTGCAGAGCCTAACCCAACAGATATTAATGTTCACAACGGTGTTAAAGCCTACAACGACAATGGATGTGATTTTATCGTTTCATTAGGTGGCGGTTCATCACACGATTGTGCGAAAGGGATTGGTCTTGTAACTGCTGGCGGCGGACATATTCGTGATTATGAAGGAATTGATAAAAGTACAGTTCCGATGACTCCCTTGATTGCAATCAATACTACAGCAGGTACAGCCTCAGAAATGACGCGTTTCTGCATCATTACCAACACAGATACTCATGTCAAAATGGCAATCGTAGACTGGCGTTGTACACCTCTGATTGCAATTGATGACCCTAAGCTTATGGTTGCAAAACCTGCAGGTTTAACGGCAGCTACAGGAATGGATGCATTAACTCATGCCGTCGAAGCTTATGTCTCTACTGCTGCAAATCCAATTACAGATGCCTGTGCTGAGAAAGCCATTACTATGATCAGTCAATGGTTACGCCCTGCTGTAGCAAATGGTGAAAATATCGAAGCACGCGATGCAATGAGCTATGCACAATATCTAGCGGGTATGGCATTTAATAATGCATCTCTAGGTTATGTCCATGCAATGGCACATCAGCTTGGTGGGTTCTACAATCTTCCTCATGGCGTATGTAATGCGGTGCTTTTACCACATGTATGCGAATTTAATTTAATCGCTTGCCAAGATCGTTATGCAAAAATTGCAGAGTTAATGGGCGTTAATGTTGAAGGTTTCACTGAAACAGAAGCTGCATTTGCCGCAATTGATGCGATTCGTGAACTCTCATCATCAATTGGCATCCCATCAGGATTAACTGAACTTGGTGTGAAAACTGAAGACTTGGCAATAATGGCTGAAAATGCTCAAAAAGATGCATGTATGCTGACCAACCCACGTAAAGCAACACATGCTCAAGTGGTAGAAATTTTTAAAGCTGCTTTATAACGCTTTCCTCTCAAAAGTAAGCCAGAACTCCGAGACTTGGCTTACTTTTTTGTGGGAATATTAAAATGGTTATATTCCCACTTTTTTGTATAAATTAAAATTCAAAGTAAACAATGATTTATTTATTTTTTTGATCTTTCTAGAGAACATCGAGTTCTTTTTCAGGCAAAGCAAATTTCATTTTTTAATTAACGCTAGATAATTCTAATCTCAAATATTCAATCAATATACGTCTTTAAACTTACTCAAAGATAAGCGTGCAGGATGTTCGCTAGGGAACAATTCCATTAGACGTTCTACAGCATCGATTGCTTCTGGGAAATGGGCCACATGTTTAAGGAGTAGGTCTGTTTCTTTAGTTTTGAAAATCGCATCACTTAAACGAGACTCAAGACAATCACGCCATGCACATAAAAATGGACTTTCAGTTTTAGAGAGGAAAACACCTTTATATAATTGAAGTGCAGACGCGACATAGCCTGCATCTAAAGCCTGCTCTGCTGACAGAAAATCAGCTTCAACATCAGCCAGTAGACGATATGGGCGAGAACCCAACATACCACCTAAAATATCCCGTAGTTGAGACATTTCTGCTTTGAGCGTACCGATACTCACCTTACGCTCACCATATAATGCTTGATGTAAATTTTCTAGATTTAAGCCATTTGGACATAAGGCTAAAATAACTAATATCTCGACCTGTCTTGGAGTTAATACCAATGATTTATGATTAAAAATAATTTGAGGCGTGGCAAAGGCACGAATATATAAACGTTGGCGCTGTTGTTCGATTAAAGCAGTTTGAATAATAGATGCACATCGTTCAGCAGCCAATACACCGAGTGTATTGTGTTTTTTCCATGTCGTAGATAAATCAACGACACCTAATACCTGTTTTGAATACGGGTCTAAAATTGGTGCTGCATAGCAGACCCAATCATGAATAGACTCCATGTAATGTTCATTTGAGAACACACAACTTGATTGTTGAGTCTTTAAAGAAAGTGCTAGAGCATTGGTTCCGACCATATCTTCAGCCCACTGCCCACCTGCAATAAAATGCACTTTTTCAGCTGCACTTTGCATTTGATTACTAGATGCAGTCCAAATAATCGTACTTCCAACGTCACCTACCGCGATAACCATTGAAGATTGTTCTGCAATATGACTTAGTTCATCGGAACAGGTCTCAAGTGCTAGGTCCAAACTGCTTTTGTTCTTTTTATTTTGACTTAATAGTGGTGCTGCTAAGCGTTCTTTAGGAATCGAGGACGAAACAGATCGCTGCCATGAACTCGCAATACTTTGACCAAGTTTTTCAGCATTTTGTGGCGACAGACTACTTTGTTTTTTTAGCTGATCAACGGACGAACGATGTTGCAATAACTCTTGTTTTGTAAACATTTGTGTATCCCTCACACTTGATCATGGTTTCCAACCTTTCTCCAACCTTCGCACTTATATCCTAAAGAAATAACGTACAAAAGTACCTTATACCAAAGCTGTAGATCGTTAAATCAATTATAAGCAAAGGAATTTATATATGCGTTACATCGATCCTAACCAACCTGGTTCAAAAGTCCAATTTAAATCTCAATATGAGAACTTTATTGGCGGTCAATGGGTAGCTCCTGTAAGAGGAGAATACTTCGATAATGTTTCACCTGTCGATGGCAAAGTGTTTACAAAGATCCCTCGTTCTTCAGTTGAAGACATTGAACTTGCTCTCGATGCAGCACATAAAGCAAAAGCTGAATGGAATAAAAGCTCTGCTACAACGCGTTCAAATATTTTATTAAAAATAGCGGATCGTATGGAACAAAACCTTGAGTTTCTTGCAGTTGCAGAAACTTGGGACAATGGTAAACCAGTACGTGAAACTTTAGCCGCGGACATCCCGTTAGCGATAGATCACTTCCGCTATTTTGCTGGATGTATTCGTGCTCAAGAAGGCGGAATTTCAGAGATTGATGAAGATACGATTGCCTACCACTTTCACGAG
The DNA here is from genome assembly GCF_027854795.1 of Acinetobacter sp. AOR34_HL. Taxonomy (NCBI): domain Bacteria; kingdom Pseudomonadati; phylum Pseudomonadota; class Gammaproteobacteria; order Moraxellales; family Moraxellaceae; genus Acinetobacter; species Acinetobacter sp. AOR34_HL. The sequence goes on from NZ_JAKTID010000073.1 coordinate 19,609, forward strand.
CCTTTAGGCGTTGTAGGTCAAATCATTCCGTGGAACTTTCCGATTTTGATGGCGGCTTGGAAACTCGCACCAGCACTCGCGGCGGGTAACTGTATTGTTTTAAAACCAGCAGAACAAACACCTGTGGGTATTTTACTGGTCTTAGAACTTATCCAAGACATACTTCCACCAGGTGTTCTCAACGTTGTTAATGGTTTTGGTGCTGAAGTGGGTCGACCATTAGCAACTAGTCCTCGTATTGCTAAAATTGCATTTACTGGTTCTACTCAAGTCGGTCAGCTCATCATGCAATATGCAACTGAGAATATTATTCCAGTCACCTTGGAGCTTGGGGGTAAATCACCAAATGTCTTCTTTGAAGATGTGATGGACAAAGATGATGATTATCTTGATAAAGCGCTAGAGGGCTTTGCAATGTTTGCGCTGAATCAAGGTGAAGTATGTACTTGTCCTTCTCGTGCCTTAATTCAAGAAAGTATCGCAGATAAGTTTTTAGAAAAAGCAATCGAGCGAGTTAAACGAATTAAGTTGGGTCATCCATTAGATACTGAAACCATGGTTGGCGCTCAGGCTTCCTTAGAACAGCAAGAGAAAATTCTACGTTGTATCAGCACAGGTCGCGAGGAAGGTGCTGAAGTACTTGTAGGTGGTGGTGCTCGTCAAGAAGTTGGTGAAGGTTTCTATATTGAACCGACGGTGTTCAAAGGACACAACAGTATGCAAATTTTCCAAGAAGAAATTTTTGGACCTGTATTGTCAGTGACCACTTTCAAAGATTTTGATGAAGCAATCAAAATTGCCAATGAAACCATTTATGGCTTAGGAGCTGGAGTTTGGTCACGTTCTGCACATACTTCATACCGTGCAGGTCGTGCAATAGAAGCGGGTCGTGTATGGACAAATTGTTATCACATTTACCCTGCTCATGCAGCGTTTGGTGGTTACAAAAAATCAGGTATTGGTCGTGAAAACCATCGCATGATGTTAGACCATTACCAACAAACCAAGAACCTATTGGTGAGCTACTCAACTAAACCAGCGGGTTTCTTTTAAAAAAGCTTATTTATCTCGATAAGTCAGTTTAAAGTAAAGGCAAGTACACGAGTTGTACTTGCCTTTTTAGTTATTAGAAATTCACATAAAAATATCAGTTGTCGTGTAGTTGACAGATTTTCAAATAAATATATGTTTAAAGTGCTAGATCGAAACTTAGATCATCTTTGATTTGTACACGATGATGGTCACTTTTAAAACGATATCAATTATTTATCAAAATAAAATTCATTTAGGAAAGCACGGTTTATGGATTCAGGATTGATCACAATATTTTTACCTATTGCCTTAGCCATCGTTATGGCGGGTATGGGTCTAGAACTAACACTTAAAGACTTTGCGAGAGTCAGCAAACACCCTAAAGCTGTTTTAATTGCTTTGTTCTGCCAGCTCATTTTATTAGTGGGTATCGCATTTTTAATTTGTAAAATACTTGCTTTACCACCGCTTTTAGCAGTCGGTTTGATGCTATTGGCTGCCTCACCTGGTGGTACAACAGCCAATTTATTTAGCTATTTATATAAGGGTGATATTGCACTTAATATTACGTTAACTGCCATTAACGCTATTATCGCAGCGGTGTTCCTGCCCTTAATTGTAAATTTCTCGATTCTGCATTTTATGAATGAAGGACAGCAAGTCGGTCTGCAATTTACTAAGGTTTTACAAGTTTTTCTGATTATTTTAGTGCCTGTATGCATCGGAATGATCATTCGTCATTATGCACCGCATGTTGCTGAAAAACTGAATCGTCCTGTACGAATCTTTGCCGTGGTTTTTCTGCTGATTATCATTCTAGGTGCAATTATCAAAGAGCGAAGCAACTTGGTAGATTATTTGGGACAGATTGGTTTAGCAACCGCACTATTCTGCGCAATTAGTTTAATGGTTGGATATTTCGTGCCACGAATGTTAGGCATTAGTTCATATCAAGCACGTGCATGTGCATTTGAGATCGGGATTCATAACAGCACTTTAGCCATGACGATTGCTCTCACCATTATGGCAAGTACCACCATCGCGATACCTGCCGCGGTATATTCCATTTTCATGTATATCTTCGCGACTATATTCGGCATATTAATTACGAAATTTGCCCCTCAAGATGCTGTAAAAACAGTCTAATCTAAGATTTTTATCAAAAAAGCGTATAGAGATGCTATACGCTTTTTTTATGCATAATCGAATCACAATTGCGTTAACTGTGCTTTAAGTTTTGATCCAGACCATACTTTCGGCTCTGATTCTGCCTGTTTTACTAGCTCAATTAATTTTTGGTTAATTGGTGCTGTAAGATTCAACTGTCTAGCTAAATTAACAACCTCACCATTAATCCAATCGATTTCAGTTTTTCTTCCAACCATTAAATCATCAGCCATCGAAGAACGCGCAAGTGGATCAATCGCGAGCATTTTCTTACTGATAATCTTAAATATAGGATTGGGTAGTTTTAAAATTTTAGGAATAAATTGTGCTGGAATTGGAGTCAGTTTTGCTGGTTTGATTTTGGCTATTTTTAATAGATTTAATGTTTCTAATTGAGCAAGTGCCAAACACTGACGATATTCTCGAATAGATAATTCTTGTTTCAGTGGAAGTTGGGATAGCGCATTGATTGAATTATTTAAGTTCAATAATAATTTTGCCCATTGCACAGCTTGCATATCTTGTTCTAACTGAAATTCTAACTTTGCTTCTTGAAATGCAAGCACGAGTTCAGCTAATTGCTCATGGTTTTTTACATACAAAGCACCATCTGTTCCTTGGTGGAATCGACCATTCCCCAAAGCTGCGACATTAAAAGGTACCATTCCTTCGAGTATAGTGTGGTCTGTTAAAATTCGTTTTAGAATTCCCACATTACTTAAGCCATTTTGAAAACTGATAATAATGGTCTTTTTCTTTAAAATATCTTTTAATTCAAGGGCTACTTGTTCAGTAGATGTTGATTTTACGCAAACAAAGACAATATCAGCATGAGCTGCACCATTGGGATCAATGCTCATTTGTAATTGATTTACAGAAATAGTTTGCTTGAATCCTGTGTAATCTGAAACAGTTAAACCGTAAGTTTGAAGTTCTTGCTGAACTCTAGGACGAACAATAAAATCTATGTCATAGTCAGCAGCAACCAATCTACCGCCAAGATAGCATCCAATACTGCCTGCACCATAAATACATATTTTCATTGATGATCTCTAACTATTTAATTATATCTTGCTACTTTTCTAACATAATCAAGATTGCGGACATGATTTGTCAGCTAGCTTACAGGTTTTAAATTTTTCTCAAGAAAAAGCCCAATATAAGATTGGGCTTTAAGTTTAAAAAAGATTATGAGTTAAGACTTGGATCAGCTAATAAAGTTTCAGCAGCAAGTTTCCCCAAATTATTAGAGGCTAAGGGACTATCACCCGTTAACAGTTTTCGATCTTGATGAACTTGCCCTGTGATTCCCTTATTTAGGATTTCCACACCAAGCTTTTCAAGATTTTCGCCGACGAGCCACGGCAATTGTCCTGGCATATATCCAATATCAATATTGGCACCTTTATCTAATGAATCAGGGAAAACACAGACTTGATAGCCTTTAAAAATATAATCATTTGGGCTTTCATCAACTGCGGCTGCCAATAATGAAGCTGGACCATGACATAAAGTAATAACATATTTGTCATTATCCACTGCCCATTTTAATAAAGCCTTAACTTCTTTACTCTCAGGAATTTTAGCTAAAACCCCATGCCCACCTGGTATAAAAATACCAGCATAAGGTGAGTCACTGCTTAAAGCCTGATCTAAAATATCTGCCAATTTTAGTGGTGATTTAAGTTGTTTTTCGTACTTGTGATAGGTATCCAAAACCACTTTCTCTTCTTTTGGCATTGCCCACATTTCAAGTTTTACTGGATTACCTGAAAGTGTTGCAACGTCAAAGGCAAAACCAGCATTGTCCAAATGGAACATCGGTAACAACATTTCTACTGGATGATTTCCTGTAGAAAAGAACTTGTCATTTTGCATCAGAATATAGCGTTCATCCGTTGCAATCATGAGGATCTTTTTATCGCCTTGATATGGATTTGGATATGTAGTTCCGTCATAGTCAGTTTTAGGAGCTGTATACTGACTTAGAGAATAAGGTGATGGAAAAAAAGCATTATCTTCAGCTAGATCTGGAGTTGGGTTACGATCATCTGTATTTGTTGTCATGTTTAAATTCCTCGTAGGATATGTTTGATTTACATATTGCTTTTCCAAGTGATCATTCTCAAGCTTGATGTATAAATAGGCATAGATTGAATACGATTAGGCAAAATTACGATTTAATTTCGAGTACCACTTTTCCAACATGTTCACTGCTTTCCAAACATTGGTGTGCTGCTGCAACCTCTTCAAAAGCAAAAGTCTTATAAATAATCGGTTTACATTGACCTGTTTCGATTAGTGGCCAAACAAACTGCTCCAATTCTTGGGTAATTTTTGCTTTTTCATCATTGGTGCGAGCACGCATCGTTGAGCCAGTCACCAAAGCGCGTTTGAGCATGAGTTCTTGAATATCAAAGCCATCTACTTTTCGACCGCCCATAAATCCGATAATTACCAGTCGCCCATCTCTTTTTAGCAATCTTAGATTCTGATTAAAGTAAGCAGCACCGATAATATCCAAGATCACATCAACACCTTGCTGATCTGTGCGTGATAAGATTTCTTGTTCAAAATCTTGCTTCTTGTAATTAATAACCGTCGAAATCGAGCTTAATTTTTCCGCCTTTTCGTCGCTTCCCACTGTGGAAAAAGTCTGAATACCCATCGCATGACATAAGCTCAACGCTGTAGAACCAATTCCACTTGCTCCTCCGTGAATTAACACGGTTTCATTCTTTTTTAACTGCCCAATTTGAAATAGATTTGCCCATACTGTGAAATAAGTTTCTGGAATAGCCGCAGCTTCAATAAAACTCAGATTTTTTGGAATCACTAAAGTTTGATTTGCAGGGACAGCACAGTATTCTGCATACCCTCCACCGTTGGTAAGCGCACAGACCTTATCACCGACTTTAAATTTTTCTACTTTTGAACCGATTTGAGAAATGATGCCAGCAACTTCCAAGCCTGGAATCTGCGTTACACCTTTCGGCATTGGATACAGCCCTTGTCGTTGCAAAATATCAGGGCGATTGATGCCTGTGGCATGGACTTCAATTAGTACTTCATCTTCTTTAATCTCAGGTTTCTTACCTTGTACAACTTTTAGAACTTCAGGACCGCCAGCTTGAGTAATTTCGATATATTTCATTTGTTCACTACTATTTTGATTCATGATTTACTCATTCCTTATCTATATTTACTTCAGTTTGATTAGGAGAAAAACCAAACTGCTTTTTAAACTCTCGACTAAATTGAGATGAGCTTTGATAACCAACAGCATAAGCTGCTTGAGCAACGCTTTGGTTTTCGTTTTGCAACATTTGTTTTGCCTTATGCAACCGCGTGACTTTGAGATACTGCAAAGGTGAATGTAATGTGACTTGTTTGAATGCTTTATGAAACGCAGAAATACTCATATTGGCTTGCTCAGCAAGCATTTCCACGGTTATTTTTTCTGTAAAATGATGTTGAATATATTCACAAATCTTATAAATCTGTCGTAAATTGCCTTGAACTACTAATCCTGTTAAAGCATCAGCACCCGAATGTTGAATCACTCGATACAATAACTCTCGTTTAATTTGTTCACCTAAAATCAAGCAGTCTTGTTCTGAACCTAAAGTTTTTAATAGTCGTATCAATACATTCGAAATGGTTTGATCATATTGAATTACACTCATGCCTGTGGTGAGGGGTTTAAATTGCTCATCTTCAAAATATGTTTTTGCCAACAACTCATTTACCGTATCCGCCTCTAGTTTCATGCTGACTGCAATCATAGGCAATTCAGGACTCGCTACCGTATCACAATCAAATGGCATAGACACGGAGACGATAAGGCATTCGCCTTGCTGAAATGCATAGGTTTCATTTCCGATATAACCACGTTTACTGCCTTGTAAAACAAAAACTAAGGTCGGTTCTTGCAATACGGCTAATGGTGGTGTGTTGTGATCTACACGCATCAAAGTGATGCCATCTATTGCCGTAGCAAAGAAGCCTTCTTTAGTAACAAGTTTTAGAAAGAGTGCAGTTAGTATTTGATCATTCATCATGTGTCATCTGATGATTTGAAATTTGATCTTTATTATTAAATAGCAAACAGATAAAAGATGTTAGTTTTATGCAGGATTAGGCATAGGAAAAAGAGTTTTGTGAAGTTCATTTAAACATGTGATATAGATTTATAAAAATGAGCTAGCAAAAACTAAATATTATTTATTATCAGAAAAAACAATAGCTAAGAAAAATAATAGTGTTATAAAAACACCCACGCCTAAACTAACCATAATTATTTCTAGATTCATAAACTCCATCAATATACCATGTTTTCCCCACGCACCATCAAAGCCATGATTTTCAGATTTCCTACCTAATCCTCCAATGATACAAAACCCTATACTAGAAATAAAAAAAATACTTAAGGAAGCCTTCCATAGTTTAAAAAGTTTGAGAAATGAAATTAAACTCATTCCAAGTATAGTCACAATTGAAGCTACAACGGCATAATGCCAGTTATCCATAAAAATCCTTATTGCTCACCATACTCTAATCTTAATAAAACTGACTCGAATCTAACATCTGTAAAGTAATTTTTTTCACTTCATCACGACTTTGCCTGATATGTGCTTCAATCGCTTGAATGGCTTCATCTACTTTACGATTAAAAATATAACCCAGTATTTTTTGATGCTCCTGATAAGTCGCTTCAACGCGATAATCTTTTGAGAAGTCTAAACGACGAATAATACGGATTCGCTCACTCAAATCACGATGAATTCTCGCCATTTCATTATTTCCAGAGGCGCGAACCAATGCGCAATGGAAATCTTCATCTTGTTGTGACAATTGTTTAATGTCTTTTAGATATTGATGAGGTTCAATCAACCATAAATCTTTTAGAACGGATAATTCAACCGAGTTTTGATGATCCATCTGGCAAAGTTTACGAATGGAATCTTTTTCTAATACGATCCGCACATCATAAAGTTCTTCATAATAACGAAAATTGAGAGGTCGGATTTGCCAACCGCTACGAAAACTCACATCAACATAACCCTCTTGTTGCAAACGATATAGTGCTTGTCGGATTGGGGTGCGACTTACATCATAAGCTTTTGCAACTTCAGATTCAGTGAAACGTTCACCTGGCATCAGTTTGAAATCAAAGATATCATTCTTGATGCGTTGGTAAACCAGCTCAGACAAATTGTCTGAGCTTTTTGTTGTTTTTATTTTGGTTTCTTTCATGCAACCTTGCCTTATTCCATATAAACCAGTGGTTCACCACTATGTACGGTTTGCCCTGCTCTACAAATAATGGCTTTTACAATGCCATCTTCTTCTGCATAAACAGGAAGTTCCATTTTCATTGCTTCAATAATAGCAACAGTTTCACCTTTTTTAACCTCTTGACCATGTTCAACAAAAATTTTCCAAATATTACCTGTCATCGATGCATTTAATGATGCTAAATGACTGTAATCAGCATGGTTATTTTCTTGAATCTGTTCTTCAGGTTGAGCTGAAAACTCCTCTTTCCAGCGATCCACTTCAGTTGTGAATGCTTGTTGTTGCTTAGCTTTAAACTCGGCAATACTTTCAGCTTCATTCTCTAAGAATTTTACATAATCCGCATAATCGAATTCTGTTTCTTCAATCTTGATCTCAGCACGACCATTTTCAAAGTCTGCACGCCATTGATTCAATTCCTCTTCTGTCACTTCAAAATATTTAATTTGATCGAAGAATTGTAAGAACCATTGTTTATCACCAAATTGTTTGTTTTTCTTAAACTTGTTCCAAATTGGTAAAGTACGCCCAATCAATTGATATCCGCCTGGTGAATCCATGCCGTAGATACACATGTACATACCACCAATACCGACTGTTCCCTCTGCGGTAAAGGTACGAGCTGGATTATATTTAGAACTGAGTAAACGATGGCGTGGGTCAATTGGGACGGCACAAGGTGCAGTTAAATACACATCACCCAAGCCAAGAATTAAATAGTTTGCATCAAAAATAATATCTTTGACTTCATTCCGATCCGCCAAGCCATTAATGCGTTGGATAAAATCAACATTATTTGGCAACCAAGGTGCTTTAGAGCAAACACTTTCTTGATAGCGTTCAACTGCGCCTAAAGTGGCACTGTCTTCAAATGCCATTGGCAAATGTACGATCCGAGATGGGATTTTTAATTGGCTCAAATCGCCCATTTCTTCTTCAAGTTGAAGTAATTGAGCAATCAATTGTGATTGTGGAATTACTAAGCCATCGTATTTAATCTGTAGTGAACGAACACCCGGTGACAGTTCCAATACGCCTACAATTTTTGCATCACGAATCATTTGAATCAGTTGATGCACCCGTAAACGCAAAGCCAAATCTAAAACATTTTCGCCGTATTCTAAGAGAATATAACTATCACCTGCTTGGCGATACACTGTTTTTGGCGACAATTCAGTTGGTTCTCGTTGTGCCAAAATCGTACTGACAACCTCTTGAATTGGCTCAATTGTTTCTACAACTTTGCTTGCTTCCGCAAAGTTTTGGATATTTTCAATTTGCTGACGTTCAAGTTCATTGGCTTGTTCAACACTAATCGGATAAAAACGGATTTTATCATCAGCTTTGAGCTGCCCAACTTTCCAAAGTTCTGCTTTGGCAATAGTCACAGGACAAACGAAACCACCTAAACTTGGACCATCTTTCGCCAGAATCACAGGGAAATCGCCTGTGAAGTTAATTGCGCCAATCGCATATTCACAGTCATGCACATTGGATGGATGTAAACCTGCTTCACCACCATTTTCTCGTGCCCAGCTTGGTGTTGGTCCTGATAAACGAACGCCTAAACGATTTGAGTTAAAGTGAACTGTCCACTCTGATGCAAAAAACTCTTCTACATATTCAGGTTTAAAGAAATCTGGTGCGCCGTGTGGGCCATATAACACCGCAATGTCCCATTCATTACTATATTCAGGAATCAATTCAGCCGATAACGCTTGAGGTTCATCATGTGCAAGTGGCAATTCTGCACTAGCAAATGCTGGATCAACCATTTTAATCATGTCACCGACACGTAAGGTACGACCAGCATGACCACCAAAATTACCAAGCGCAAAAGTAGAACGACTGCCTAAATATACAGGGACATCCAAACCATTTCGAACCGTTAAATATGTACGGCAACCTGATTCAACTTGACCGATTTTTAGAATTTGTCCTGCTTTAACTTCTACAGGCTTCCAAAAATCAATTTCCTGATCATCTAACAAAGCAGTACAGCTTGCTCCCGCCAAAGCAATAATCGTATTTGTGTGAAACTTTAAGGTTGGTCCAACTAAGGTAAACTCGAAACCTGCGGCTTTAGCATCATTTCCAACTATACGATTGGCAAGCTGAAATGCATAATCATCCATTGGACCCGATGGTGGTACACCAATATCCCAATAGCCTGTACGACCCGGATAATCTTGAATTGAACTCAACGTTCCTGCTTGAATCACTTCAATTACGTTTGGCGTGTAGTTGAAATCATCCAACATTCTTGTCCAAATTTGCATAGATTCAAAACGCTGATCTGAAACGATGGCACGTGCGTAATCTAAGTTTGTGCTGATGCCATTCAATCGAGTTTCAGCCAATACATTCTTTAATTTTTCAATAGCACTAGCACGATCATCAGCATGCACAATAATCTTGGCAATCATTGGGTCGAAGTATTGAGAAATCTCTGTGCCTGTTTTAACCCAAGTATCAACACGTGTTCCCTCTGGAAAGGTGACTTCAGTCAACACACCGGGACTTGGTTGGAAATTTTTTACAGGATCTTCAGCATAAACACGAACCTCTATCGCTGCACCTTTAGGCTGAATATTGCTGAGATATGCCCAATCAAGTTCATCACCAGCAGCAACTTTGAGCATGCATTCAATTAAGTCTAGACCCGTAACCATCTCAGTGACTGGATGCTCAACCTGTAAGCGTGTATTCACTTCTAGAAAATAAAACTCATCTCGATTGGCATCGTAGATAAACTCAACGGTTCCTGCACTACGATAATTAACGGATTTCCCCAGTTCTATCGCTGCTTGATGTAGTTTTTTACGTGTCGATTCAGGTAAATTTGCCGCAGGCGTTTCCTCTACTACTTTTTGGTTACGACGTTGCAAAGAGCAATCACGCTCACCAAAGGCAACGACTTGTCCCTTTCCATCACCAAAAATTTGCACTTCAACATGACGCGCTTTATCAATAAAGCATTCAATAAATACGCCTGCATCCTTAAAGAATTGTTCGCCCAAACGTTTTACACTTTCATATGCATCGGTTAACGCTTGTGGTGTTTCACAACGTGTCAAACCAATACCACCACCACCAGCAGTACTTTTCAGCATAATTGGATAACCAATACGATTTGCCGCCGTAAGGGCTTCCTCTAAGCTATCCAACAATCCAGTTCCCGGTGTCATTGGTACATTGGCAGCACCAGCCAATTCACGAGCACGATGTTTTAAACCGAATTCCAGAATTTGCTCTGCTGTTGGCCCCATAAAGGCAATATTATTTTCTTCGCAAGCACGAGCAAAATCAGCACTTTCAGAAAGAAAGCCATACCCCGGAAAGATTGCCTCCGCGCCAGTTTGTTTGGCCGCCTGAATTAATTTTTCAATACTCAAATAAGTATCAGCTGGTTTTAAACCATCTAATGCAATTGCAATATCAGCATCTTCAACATGTTGCGCATAACGATCACTATCCGAATACACAGCAACACTGGTTACACCTAATTTTTTAAGTGTGCGAATCGCTCGAACAGCAATTTCACCACGGTTTGCAATAAGTACAGTTTTAAACATGATGATTTCCCCCCAATTAATTCGCTGTGTTTGCTGCTTGGCTGTTACGATGCTGGATATAGGCTCTCCATCCACCAAAATGACTAATATTCTCTGCATCATCTATGCCATAAGGCTCACAGATAAATCCTTTCACCCAACGTCCATCTTCTAACTCGACACTACCCATGCCTAAAGGTGTTGGAATTTCAGCCACAAATTCACCAAATCGAGCAGTTGGGACATCCCACAATTCAACAATTATGCTTTGACCATCTTGCTGACGTGCTAAGCCGGGTTTCGGTGGAACGGTGCCATTCAAAGCATAAAGCGCATAGTTTTTAGAGGTCGTTGTGGTTTCGATATGTACGGCATCACGTGTGGTGAGCTGAAAATTTAGCGGCATACCTGTCAAATGAGCACCGACGACTGCAACACGAATATGATGTTGCGAAATAGGTGTAGCAGAACTTAAAGGCAGACTTTTATCCAATGCGCCCAATTTGAGAGCAAGATAGTTTTGCCATGCCTTACCAAAATGCACCAATGCCGCATCATGCCAAGCTGGCGCAATTAGAGTGATTCCAAATGGTAAATGGTCAGCCCTAAATCCTGCTGGTAAAGCTAAAGCACTCAAATCTGCCAAGTTGGTAAAGTTAGTGTAGGTTCCTAAATGAGCGTTATATTCAATCGGATTTTGTTGAAGCTGCTCAATGGTATAAATTGTAGGTGCAGTTGGAACAATTAAGGCATCAAAGTCAGCCAATCTTTGTTGGATTTTTCGAGCTAGGTCTTGTTTTAAATATTCTGCATTGTAGGCATCCACCGCTGAATATTTTTCACCGTTTTTAATAATTTCTAATACCGTTGGATCAAATGCATCAGGATTATTTTTCAGTAAATCCTTAACTGCTGCGGTACGCTCTGCCACCCATGAACCTTGGTAAAGTTGCGCTGCCAATTGCTCAAAATCTGAAAAATCAATTTTAGTGATCTCAGCATTTAATGACTCAAGTAATTGGATTGTTTGCTGAAACGCTTTTTCAGCCTGTTCATCTCCAAAGAAATTTAGTTTTTCTGGAATGGAAAATTTTAATTTGCTAGAGAAATGCGCTGGCACATTCTTTGGATGCTTACGTGAATAGCTGTCCAATGGATCATATGCTTCCAAAACATTTGCAACCAAATCTGCGTCTACAACGGTTAAGGCAAAGACCGAAATACAATCTAGACTTTTACATGCAGGCAATAAACCACGATTTGAAAACCGCCCTTTGGTTGGCTTTAACCCAACAATATTGTTAAACGCTGCGGGTACACGCCCTGAACCTGCGGTGTCTGTGCCTAATGCAAATGGGACAAATCCACGGGCAACCACACTTGCTGAACCTGAACTTGAGCCGCCACTGACATATTTAGAGTTAAATGTATTTGCAACAGCACCATATGGAGAGCGAGTTCCTACTAAACCTGTTGCAAACTGATCAAGATTAGTTTTACCAACTACGATTGCACCTGCTTGCTTCAACAAACGCACTGTTTCAGCATCTTGTACTGCAATTGTATTTAATGCCTTACAAGCTGCGGTAGTTACAAACCCTGCAACATCAATATTATCTTTCACTGCAAACGGAACGCCGTAGAGTGGAAATTGTTTTGCTAAACTCTCAGCTTCTTTAGTTAATTCATTGAGAAATTGAATTTGCTGTTCAATCTGTTCTACGGTCGCAATTGAAATCCACGCATTATCTTGAGGATCAATTGATGCAACTAAATCTTTTAAAGTATCAAGTTTGATTTCATTTTTTGAATAAGCTGTTTGCCACTCTGAAATTGTCCAACCTAAAGTTTTTATCTCATGCATTTTATGAATCCCATCTTGTATACAAGTTTGGATAAATAAATGCAGAAAGTGTGCCAGTTTATTTTTTACATAAAATTCAAATAATTACCTTATCCATCATGAAATTTTAAACTTGTAGATTAACTAATGGTGCTAAAAAGGCTTTGTTTTAATGCGCTTGCGCCACAATTCAGCAAGATGCGATTTTATTTAAGGGCTTAAGCTTAGTTTTAGAGCAAAGTTTTTCTTGAATTTTACAATTTGAGAAATTGAAGCTATGAGTTTGATCATTGTCAGCAATTAGCTTTGAGCAGAACAAAAATCCTGATCGTTAGAGCATCTATATTAGGTTTTTTTGAAATTTTGAGAGGCTTCATTATGTAGCTTTTGATGATGCAAAAGCTGGACTGCTCCCAGTATCCTAGACATGAGACCGCCTCATTTTGAAGCTGTCTCAAATGCTTCTGGGCTCATCCCATCGAGATGCGAATGACGCCTGATTCGATTGTAAAACATCTCGATATAATCAAACACATCCGCACGGGCCATTTCTCGTGTTTTATAGATCCTCTTTTTAATTCTTTCCTTCTTTAAACTACTAAAAAAGGATTCAGCAACAGCATTGTCCCAACAGTTTCCACGACGACTCATACTCGGAACTAAATTATGCTTTTGACAGAATTTCTGCCAGTCTCCGCTACTGTATTGTGAGCCTTGGTCTGAGTGTATGATCACAGGTTCATTGGGTCTGCGTCGCCATACCGCCAT
>NZ_JAKTID010000074.1:0-11768 GCF_027854795.1 Acinetobacter sp. AOR34_HL
TCTATACGTCTTAATAATTCAGGTGCGCCTCTTTTCTTGGCATACGCACTGCTCAATTCAATACATTCATCCGCAATAATCCCTTTAGTCGCTAAGGTGCAGTTTAGCCAGACGTTCAAAATCTTGTCTTAGAATGGGTTTGAGTAATTGATGAAATACGGTATTCTGATGTGACAAAACCTGATTCCTTTATAGTTAAAGTGTTTGTTTGCACTCATATTTTAACTATTTAGACTCAGGTTTTTTTATTTAGAGCAAACTATGGGACAGTAGTGCCATTAGGTCGCTTTTTAGCTATTGCTACCTCGATAAGACAAGGCTTCCGTTAAATGTGAGCTAGATATCATGTCACTCTCAGCTAAGTCAGCAATCGTTCTTGCAACGCGAAGTACCCGATGATAAGCACGGGCAGAAAGATTTAATCTTTGTTGTGCTATTTCAATAATTTTTGCAGATCCCTCGTCTAAACGAGCATGTTGATCCAAAAGTTGAGGTGAAAGCGCTTGGTTTAAGCATTGCTGTCTTTTGATTTGTTGTTGATATGCTTTTATCACTCGATGACGAACAGTTTCAGAGTTTTCTGAGGGTTTTTGGTCTTGTAGTTCTTGAGCTTGCAAGGGTGGAACATCGATATGCAGATCAATTCGATCCAAAAGTGGACCTGAAATTCGATTTTGATAACGTTGAATACTTTCAGGCGAACACTGACAACGACTATCTTGATTAAATGCATATCCACAAGGGCATGGATTCATTGCAGCGATAAACTGAAAATTTGCAGGGAAGGTCATTTGTCTCGCCGCGCGAGAAATTACGATTTCTTTAGACTCTAAAGGTTGGCGCAGAACTTCAAGCACTTTGCGGTCGAATTCAGGTAATTCATCTAAAAACAAAACACCGCGATGAGCAAGCGTAATTTCTCCTGGTTTTGGTTGAGAGCCTCTGTGAGAATCAGAAATAAATGAAACAACACCTATCTCAAAGCTTTATTTTTCGTTAACAGTTCAGAAATAGATAAAACAAAAATACCCGAAATAGATGAAAAATCGTTAAAAAATACCAGAAATAAGTGAAACATTGTTAAAACTGCGTTTTCATAAGAAAAAAGGTGCTAATCTGTATAAAAAATAAACATAAAGAGAGTGCCATGTATAAATCTGTTAGAAAGATTGGCCCAACCAGATGCAGTGTTTCTGGATACTACTCTTTTAGAAACACGGCTTCTATTCCTTACGAATCATCTTTGGAACGTGACTTTGTTATGCTCCATGAATTTGATGACAATGTGATTGAAATCATCTCACAACCAGTTTCAATTCCTTTTGCCCTGAATGGGTGCAACTATGAATATCATCCAGATTATTTAGTGTTATTTCAGAACTGCACCAAAAGTGGGATGCTGGTTGAAGTAAAACCAGAAAGTAAATGGCGAGAGAATTGGCGAATTTGGCGCATAAAATGGAAAGCAGCAGCTCGATGGGCAAAAGAACGCAATTTTTTATTTCATATCTATGATGAGTCTAGAATTCGTGGACAAGAATTAGAAAATATTAAAATCCTGAATAGTTTTAAAAGAACTGCTTTTAATGAACAGGAAATGCAGAAAGCTTATGATTTTATTCATCGTTCAGGAATGATCTCAGTTGCAGATTATTTGGTTCAGTTTCCTGTTGCTCAACATACCAGACAGTCCCAATTGTTATGGCAGCTTCTGGCAAAAAGGGTATTGGTGACAGACCTATCCCTACCTCTAAATAAGAATTCAATGATTGAGGTAGGTGGATATGGAAAATCATTCTAAAGACAATCCGATTTCCCTGAATCGGGAACAACTGGATTTCTCCATTGGGTCATCAGTTATCCATATACCCAGTGGTAAGACTTATAAGATCAAACGGCAGATTGATTTTTCATATATTGAATGCCAGTGTGCCGAGACTGGTAGGATAGAGGTTTTACCCCTTCTATCTCTGACAAAAGCAAATCATCCAGTAGAGATGAATTATCCAGACTTAAACAATATTGAGTCTGATGATTGGAAAGAAGCTGAACATAGGTATAACCTGATTTTACCATTACTTAATCGAGAGATTGTAGGGCGAAAAGAGATTGAGGATTATGCAAAAGAAAAAGGTCTGGGATATGTGACTTTATATCGATGGTTTAGAGCTTATAAGGCTACAGGTACTGTAACTTCTTTAATACCAAAACAACGGGGGTGGCAAGAAGGCAATTCACGTTTAACGCCCGAACAAGACAAAATTATTAATGATGTCATTCAGGAATATTATTTATCGTCTCAGAGATTATCTCAACAAGAAGTATTTAAGCAGGTAAAAATTGTCTGTAGCCAAAATAATATTCCAAGACCCACGCAAAACTCTGTTCGTAAGCGAATACTAGAAGTATCAGCTAAAGCTGTTTTATATGGTCGTGGACAGCCTAAAAAGGCAAAAGATAAATTTTCCCCGAAAGCAGGTATGTTTCCGAACGTATTTTATCCGCTTGATGTGATTCAAATAGATCATACACCAGTAGACTTGATGTTGGTTGATGATGTAAATAGACAGTCGATAGGGCGACCTTGGGTTACTTTTGCCATTGATGTGTATAGCCGCATGATTCTTGGTTATTACTTATCTCTTGATGCGCCATCCGAAATTTCAGTTGCGATGTGTATAGCGCATGCTGTTTTGCCTAAAGAAGAGTGGTTAGCAGCGAAAGAGATAGAGAGTGAGTGGAAAGTTTGGGGAATTCCTAAAAAGATTCATGTGGATAATGGGCCAGATTTTCGCACGGAAACCTTGAGACGAGCTTGTCTGGAATATGACATTACCCTAGAGTTTAGGCCAGTTAAAGTGCCTAATTATGGTGGACATATTGAGCGTTTGGTCGGAACTTTCATGGGAAAAGTTCATAGATTAAAAGGTACAACCTTTTCCAATACTAAGGAAAGGGCTGAGTATGATTCTGAAAAATATGCCTGTATGACATTCGATGAAGCTGAAAGGTGGATTCTGCAACAAATTGTGATGATCTATCATAAAGAGATCCACTCTGCCTTGGATATGTCACCTACCAGTAAATGGCGTGATGGAATTTTTGGAACTGGTGATGAGATAGGCTGCGGTCTGCCACATGTACCTGCTAATCCTAAAACTGTGATGTTGGATTTCATGCCATTTGAAGAGCGTACTATCCAGAATACAGGTGTGACTTGGGATGGGGTTCGATACTTTGATTTTATACTTGCTCCTTATATTGGGTTACAGGGAGAGGATGGTAAGGCACGTAAATATATCTTCCGTAGAGATCCTCGTGATATTTCCATTATTTATTTCTTAAATCCTGATACGAAAAACTATATTCCAATTCTTGTAGCTAATCAGAACTTGCCATCCACCAGTCTATGGCAGTTACGTGCAAGTAAAAAACGGTTAAAAGAACGTGGTCTCAAGGACTACAATGAGCATCAAATCATTGAAACCTTGATTGAAATGCAACAGCTTGTTGAGAATGCTGAGGCACAAACTAAAAAAATGAGACGTATAAGACAACGGAGCAAAATCCATCAAAAAAATATTACGCCAGTTGAACCCATTGAAAAACAACAACGTCCTGAAAATCTAGCCACTCCTAAAATAGATGGATTATTGGATATTGATGTTATTCAGCCATTTGAGGATATTCAATGATGCAGAACTTCTTACATATCCATCCAAAGTTTCAGCACATTGCGGTTTTATCCGATGCTGAAAGAATTGAATTTATTAATACGGCACGTTGGATTGGCTATCAGTCTGCAAAGGATATTTTGCAACGGTTGGAGGATTTATTTAATTTCCCTAAAAGGCCAAGAATGCCCAATTTAATGATTGTGGGCGAATCCAATAACGGTAAAACCACTCTGATTCAGCATTTCTATGAAAAGTATAAAGAACCCTATGAAACTGAAGATTTAGAGTTGGTCATTCCCATCATTCTGATTGAAGCTCCTAGTACGGCAAATGAAAAGGCATTGTATATTTCTATCCTAGAGAAAATGGCTGCACCATATCGGCAAACTGCCTCTACGGAAATCCTATATACACAGGCTTTGCATTTGATGCGTACCTACAGTGTAAAAATGCTTATCATTGATGAGTTTCATTCGATGTTTACGGGAACAGCACGTAAACAACGTGAAATGATGAATGCCCTAAAAAGGCTATGTAATGAGCTACAAATACCGATTGTGGGTGTTGGGACTGGAAATGCAGTCAATATCCTTTTTACCGATAAGCAGTTTGCCAGTCGGTTTGAGGTAGCGGAACTCCCTGTATGGCCGTTAAATGCTGATTTTCAAAGAATGCTGATGTCGTTTGAACAGGTATTGCCCTTGAAAAATAAATCTAATTTACATGAGCCTAGCGTGGCACAAGCCATTTATTACAAGTCTGAGGGTAATCTCGGAAATATCAGTAACCTTCTTGCAAGGTGTGCGATTAAGGCAATACGCAATGGTTCTGAAATCATTGACATTGATTTAATCAATGCACAGAAAGATTTCCTTTCTACTACAAGGGGACGAGTATGAAGCTTCCCATTTTGCGTACACCGCCCATTATTATTGATGAGACATTGAGTTCTTGGTTAATTCGTACAGCCTTATATCAGGGTTGTGATCCGATGGTGTTGTCGTGGTGTATCTGGGATAAATACAGAATCTGGACGATAGATTTTGAACGGAATTTACCATATGAGCATCTATTTGCATTGTCCAAGGCAACAGGACTGGGTATTGATGTATTGAATGAAATGCTACTCATCCATCAGGCAAAAAAATGTGTTCATGATTTTAATACTGAGAGTGCGATTTGGTCATGGGTGTTGTGTCAGGGTATTAGGAATCGTAAGAAATCAGTAGGTCAGCAGTATTGCTCGCATTGTCTTGCGGAAGGCACGCCTTATCTACGCAAGGAATGGAGAATGGCATGGGCGACAGTGTGTACCAAACATCAGGTACTGTTGCAGGATTCCTGCCCTGAATGTGATTTCTATTTCTCACCGCATAAATTGCAAGGTTTGGAACAAGTATTGTCTATCTGCCATCACTGTGGTTTTGATCTGCGAACCAGTAAAGGCATACAAGCAGACTCTGCATTCCAGAAGGCAGCCCAAGCTGCAATTCAACACGGCTGTGCCAACTATGGGAATACCCCTTTATTAACAGCCGAATGGTTCTCTGTGGCAAAAGTCTTTGTTTTGCTATTAAGGAAAGCTGCTGCACATCCGGATGGCCGTTTTGCCAATATTTTTGCTGATTTAGATATCTGTATAGAGAAATTAGTTTTACCTAGGACTGTAGGAACGTTTGAATGGCTTCCAATTGCTGAGAGACATGGTTTATTGAGGGATTGCTACACCTTATTGCGACAGCCTCTAGAAACGTTTATAGCGGTTGCTCAATCACATTCACTCACAGCCAATGCAATTTTAAATGTTGTTCCGCAGGATAAATTACCCAAAACACTATTTCCTTTGGTGAACAGTCTAGAGCTGAAAAGTAAGAATTACTCAAAACGTCAGCTTGGAAATGAGCCTGCTTCTGAGAAGAATGTTATGCGGAAGTGGGCAAGATTACAGCGTAAAGTTCAGAGGATTGTAGCCTCATGAAAGATTGTAGCCAGTGTGGTAAATCCGTTGCTAAATATCATCGTTTTTATAAGGGGGAGGGATATTGCCATACTTGCTATGTTCGTGTGTTTAAGCCGCTACCATGCTCAAAATGTGGTGAGATCCATCGGCTTCACTATAAGGAAGAACAAGCTGTTTGTTCGGCTTGTTGTCATAACAGACCTTGTATCAGATGTGGCAAGGAAAGGTATGAGATAGGGAAAATCACAGCGTATGGGTCTGTCTGTAACTCATGCAGCCCATATTTCAGGGAGAAAAAGCCTTGCGGTTATTGTGGTGTGCTGTCCTCAAAATTAACCAAAACTGAAAAGAATGGTGTGGGTCTTTCAATCTGTCCCAAATGTTATCGAAAAGAGAAGGGTTATGAAACTTGTCCCCAATGCCATAAGAATCGCCTATTAATAGAGACTGAACATGGCAAGATGTGTAAGAAATGCCACGAAGTTGGATTGGTAGATTGTCAGACCTGTGGAATTCAAATACCTGCGGGTATGGGGAGTGCCTGTGACTCCTGTGGTTGGTTGAAGCGATTTAACCAAAGAGTCCATCTACTAAAATTTACCATTCCTGCTGAACAGGTCAGAGCAGCTTTTATTGAATTCTCTCAATGGCTATTACAGGATGTTGGTAATCATAAAGCCACATTGACCATTGAGTTGTATGTGCCTTTCTTTGTAGAAATCACTCGATACTGGAACGAGCTACCTTCATACGAGGTGATACTTCATCACTTTAAACCCAAAGGATTGAGAAAATACCTTAAAGTGAAACAATGGCTACATATCCTTTATCAAGGAAACATTCAGGATTCTAAAAAAACAGATTTAGCTGAGGGGTGTAGGATAGATGCTTTGTTTGCCAAGATTGCTTACCAACCTATTGCCTGTGATCTGTTCAACGGTTATCAAGCTGAACTCATGGCAAAACTCTATGCAGGCAGAACTACGTTAAAATCAGTGAGATTGGCTCTACAACCTGCTGTTGGTCTACTATTGCAGAGAATAAACCAGATACCGACTCAATCTGAGGTTGGGATGTATTTGGCAGAGAGATCAGGTCAACGAGCCGCTTTAACAGGGTTCATCAACTATCTGAACAAAAATTATGATTTGAACTTAATATGTGGACATAGTGAAAAAGAAAAGATTCAGGCTCAACAACGGAAACAGAAGAATCTAGAAAATGAGATGATTGTTTTTATTATCAAAAGTAGGGAAGAACAGAATTCAATCCATATTATTGATTGGATTAGGCTTTCCATGCAGTATTTTCATGATTGTTCTTACAAGACTTCAAGCAAATTTGAGGTGAATCAAGATCAGTGTACAGTGTTGCAAGACGGCAAAACGTATGTTCTACCTTGGTTACAATAGTTGATATTACTTATTTTTGTTAACGGAATTCCTATTAAACCTCATATCTTTAGTGTAAACTTTTAGTCTAAATTTGTTTAGGAAAGATTCTGAAATTATGGAATGTACATGATGATGTAATCATGTTATTGATTGTTCCATATAGAATTAAGTCTAGACGAAAAGTGAGTTAATATTATTAACTTTTTCCTCTAGAAAATACTTTTCTTAATTTCAAGTAGTTTTGATGTGGTATAGCCTCTCAAAAGTATCCTAGTACATAAATCTTTAATTTGGAGACATCTCTTGGTTGATTTTGTTTTGAACAGATTGGTAAATGTAGATATGTATAAAGAAAACTATATTTAACCATAGTAGAAATAACTAACTAAGTATGTTGTATAACCAATAGGGTTTAATTGAATGAAATTAATATTAAAAAATATAGGATTGCTTAAGGATGCGGAGCTTGAGCTATCTAGATTAAGCCTAATTGCTGGTGAAAATGATAATGGTAAAAGTACTGTTGGTAAGGTTATATTCTGTCTTGTAAAAGCCATCAATAGATATAGAGAAGATTTGGAAGAGTCGAAAGAATATCGAATAGAAGAAGAGTTCAGAAATGTATTTTTCTTTTTAAGAACTTTGTCTAATGAGCGTTATGAATTTAAAAGCGATACTCTACGTACATTACAAAGTTCTGAATATGATTTTAGTACTAAAATAGATGCATTAAATCAAATTATTGATGAGTTAAAAAATTCTTTTCTTGAGACTGAAACTTTACATCAATTCATTAATCTACGAGATAAAATTTTGGCAATGATAGAAAAGCCAGAGGATACTCGTGAACTAATGGAAAATGCTTTAAATAAGGTTTTTGTAGCCGAATTCGATTCTCGTATACTATTAGATGGCGAGGATGAAGGCTTTATTGGACTCTATGAGCAAAATATAAAGTTAATTGAAGTTAAAATATTTAAAAATAAAATACATTTAGTTAATAATGTGGAGCCTATTGTTTTAGAGGATGCAACATTTATTGAAACTCCTTTAATTCTAAATAATCATGATTTATTAATTAGAAGTAAATCGGCTTTTAATTTAAGAAAACGAACTCTATCTCATTTAGGAATTCCATATACAACATTTCATACAAAAGATTTATTCGACAAATTAATAGAACCTCCATTTGGAGATTTATTTGATACGAATATAAATAAATTAGTTGAAAGAAAATTACGTGAAGTTGTAAATGGTGAAATTATTTATGACAATAGAGAGAAAGACTTTATTTTTAAGAAAGATCAAGGAAGCTCAGTCCCAATAAGAAATACTGCTAGTGGGATTAAAGTATTTGGTATTCTTCAATTGTTATCTAGTAATGATTTTATTAATAAAAAGTCATTGTTGGTCTTTGATGAACCTGAAAATCATTTACACCCAAAATGGCAATTAAAACTAGCTGAAATTTTAATAGATCTTGCTGAGCAAGGAGTTTATATTCTTGTTTCTTCACATAGTCCATATATGATAGAGGCGCTTAAAAGATATTCGGATTTAGCAGGTTTAGAAAAAGAATCAAGCTTTTACTTAGCCAAAGAGAATTCAATTCAAAACAAAGATAAACTTGAAGAAATATTTCAGGTTTTATCTGAGCCATTTGAAGTATTTAGAAAAATGGATAGAGAAATTTTAAAAGATGAATAAATATTGTATCAAAGAATTTTTATCTAATACTTTAGAAAGTCATGAGTCAACATTAAAAGAAACAAGCTTTGATAAAACAAACAATGAGTATTTATGTGAAGATGAAAAATTAAGAGTTATTTATGATTTTGATAGTTACGTACGTCAAAATTTTGACCAAAGTCTCTTGCCTGCATCTCCTGATGCTATCCATGTTGGAAATAAAAAGCTTTATTTTATAGAGTTTAAAAATCAAAATCCTTCAGATATTGATAAATCTCAAATGAAACGTAAGTTTGAAAGCGGGACAAAGATATTAAAAGAGGAGTTACTAAATGGTTTCTGCCCTAAAGATGTTGAGTATATTTTCTGTGTTGTATATAAAAAACCTAGAGCCAGATATTTCAACCCTTATGCCATAGAGTCAAATATTCCTAAATTTGGTTTGGAAGAAAAGAATGAGGAGTTAGGTCATTTTTATTCAAAAATAATAACTGAACCAGTTGAATTTTATAAAGAAGAGTTTGCAGAGTTAGACTGTTAAAGGCTTTTTTTGAAGAATCTATATTAGCTTATTTGTCGAGATACTTTAGTTTGGTCGGTAATCCCCCCTAAAAATAAAAGGAAGTAAAAGTAGAATTTTCTCTTAAGATTAGAGCAGGAGATTCTGCATGAAAACATCTAAATTTACTGACAGTCAGATCATGTCTATTTTGAAACAGGCGGAGTCTGGCACGCCTGTTACTACCCTGTGCCGTGAACATGGCATGAGTAATGCGACTTTCTACAAGTGGCGTGCTAAATATGGCGGTATGGATGCCTCATTAATTGCTCGACTGAAAGAACTTGAAGCAGAAAATGCCAAGCTAAAAAAGATGTATGCTGAAGAGCGGCTCAAAGCTGAAATCATTCAGGAAGCCATGTCAAAAAAGTGGTAAAGCCATCTTGTCGTCGTCAGATGGCACAACAAGCCGTTACCTATCATGCCGTCAGCATTCGTATGGCCTGCCGCGCATTTAGTATCAGTGAAACCTGCTATCGTTATCAGGCTAAACTTAGTGGTGACAATGTAATCATTGCGGCAAAGCTCATTGAACTCACCGCAGAAAATACAGATTGGGGCTTTGGTCTGTGTTTCTCTTATCTACGCCATGTTGAGAACTGCGGTTGGAATCATAAGCGTGTTTACCGTATTTACTGTGATCTGGCACTGAATTTACGTATTAAGCCAAGAAGACGATTAAAACGACATGCGCCTGAACCATTGAAAGAACCAACTCGTCCAAATCAAGTATGGTCATTAGATTTTATGCATGATCAGCTTGCTGATGGACGTAAATATCGCTTGTTGAATGTGATTGATGATTACCGTCGCGAAGGCTTAGCGATTGAAGCATGTATTGAAATCAAATGACATCCAAATCAGCATGGATGGTAAAGGTCGATGGGTTGATAATGTGATGGTTGAACGATTATGGCGGAGCGTTAAATATGAAGAGGTGTATCTCAAAGCCTACAGCAATGTTTTGGATGCGAAGAAGCAATTAAACGCATATTTTGAATTTTATAATTTGAAACGACCTCATTCGAGTCTGGACAAAATGACTCCAGATGAGTTTTACTATGACCAGCTACCACAACAAAATAAGGTAGCTTAACTAGAGCAGAGTATCACTTATAAATAAGCTCTCTGTACACGACAAATTTCATAGGACCCTTGTCCTATCAGGCTTTTTCTTTCTTAAAATTGCTAGCACTTTCTTAAATTCTTCTTTTTTTCCAAAACCAATCAAACGTAGAATAGCCATTTGAACATAGTCCAAACCGTAGCGAAATAAACTTACTGAAAGTCGTCCATGCTTCTTTATTTTTATCGCTTTTTTCCGATCATGTTGCTGTGCTTTGACAATAAAGTCCTAAACTGAACATTAAAGCTCTAAACTAAGACTTTAAAAATAACATTATAGTTGTAAACTATAAAACAATAATTATTTTAAAACAATGATTTAAAAAAATTGGTTTACAACTATATTGTCAAAATTCATGCTGTTGAATCAGCCTAAAGCTCGATTCAGTATATAATTATATTGTTAAAACATTTGCCACTTTCTTTTGTAACTTATTGATTTTAGTCTTTTTGAGTTTACAACTTTATTGTTCAGACACAGTTGCCATTCACCTGTTAAATAGCACCAACAGAAACCGATAGCTAGCACTGCTATCAATTTTTTGACTCGTCTAGGGTCTGTTAAACGAGTATTTTCAAGATTGAATCCACGTCCTTTGAGACAACTAAATAACGTTTCGATTTCCCAGCGTAATGCATAATCACGAATAGCAGAAGCATTAAACATAGGAGAAACAACAAGTAAAAGTTCTCCATCTTCTAATCGTAGCGCACTAATATACAGTTTCACTCGACCAACCCAAATACGTCGTTTACGACATTCAGTTTGACCAACTTGAAGATGACGAAATAAATCACTAATTTTATGATTCTTGGCTAAGTGATTGGTCACAATAAAGTTTTTTTAACACGTATACAGAAGTGAATGTCATTTTCAATTAACCATGTAAACCATTTCTCACCGATAAATTCTCTGTCTGCGAACACATTCACAATACGATCTTTACCAAAAATGGAGATAAAGCGTTGAATCAAAGCAATACGCTCTTTTGTATCTGAATTGCCACGTTTATTGAGCAATGTCCAAACAATAGGTATCGCTATTCCACGATAGACGATGGCTAACATCAAGATATTGATATCTCGTTTTCCCCATTTCCAATTAGTTCTATCCAAAGTTAATTGGACTTTATCAAATGAAAATATATTGAAAATTAACTGAGAAATTTGACGATAATCGAAATACTGACCTGCAAAGAAGCGTTGTATACGTCGATAAAATGATTGTGGTAAGCACTTGATGGGTAAGGCTTTAGATGCAGAAGAAAGATTACATGTCTGTTTTACAATTAATGCAAGCATAATCAGTGTAAAACATTTTGCATGTGACTTGTTCCACTTTAGATATTTGTTTAAGATGAGAT
>NZ_JAKTID010000075.1:0-11276 GCF_027854795.1 Acinetobacter sp. AOR34_HL
GAATCACCAGTCGTACCGACTGATGCTCTTAAATTTGCTGCTTCTAAACGATTGGTATAGCGAATAGAAAGATATTGCACACCTCTGTCGGAATGATGAATCACATTCTTTGGCATGCCTCGATCATGCAATGCTTGCTCCAATGCATCGAGCACCATATCTGTATTCATCCGTGTAGATACTTTCCATCCAACAATTGCTCGTGAGAACACATCAATAACAAATGCGGTATATACCTAGCCTGAATGAGTTTGAATATAGGTAAAGTCACCCACCCATAGTTGGTTTGGATGATCAGCATTAAAATTACGTTTCACTAAATCATCTGCCCGTTTTTGGTCATCTCGGTTACGGGTGGTTTGTTTATTCTTACCACGCCAAACACCTTGTATACCTAGCTTTTGCATCAATCGAGCAACTGTACAACGTGCAATAACATAACCCTCACGTTTTAATTTTTGCCAGACTTTACGTACACCATATCGACCTGAACTTTCCTTCCAAATTCGTTTAATTTGTTCAGCATGATGCTCATCATGTAGATCTCGTTTCGCTCGATGTTCTGGATTGTCAGCGAGATCTAAAGTTCGGTAATAGGTTGAAGCTGCGATCGGTAAAATCCTACAAATCGCATCAACACCATATCGATCTTTATTGTTATGGATAAAATCCACCATTATTTGTATGGGCGGTCGAGCTCCGCCTCGGCGAAAAAAGCGGCTGCTTTACGTAGAATTTCATTGGCACGCTTTAATTCTTTAATTTCACGTTCCATTTGCTTCATTTTTTCTTGATCAGATATCTGTTGTACTTTAATAGGATTTTGCTGATCTAAATGCTTTTGATGCCAGGCACGAAGTGTTTCAGGAGTACAACCGATCTTAGGCGCAATTGCTGTGATTGCAGCCCAAGTAGAAGGATAATCTTTTTCAGATTCAATCAATAATTGAACTGCTCTTTCTCTGATTTCAGGGGTATATTTTAATTTTGTCATCGGGATAGTCTCTCAGAATATTGACTCTCCGACAAACCCGGTACGGTTCATAATGCTTCATTCAGTTTTGCATGTTCTCGTAATGCTCTTACTGATCGCACGAAATAAGATTCACCTTCTGGAAATAAGGTTGAGAGTCCGGTGAAATAATGTGTCATTGCTGGATCATTAGCACACCAGTATTTAGGTGTATTTTCGAAATTGTAATCCATGCGATGTACAGGAAATGAGGCAGGTAAACGGGTTGAGTTAGTTTTCATTATTTACTCCATTTATTATGAGTTCTAAAATAGAACTTATAGGGTAGAAGCTAGTTCTATATTCTTTTCCTGTCAATTAATTTTGAAGAAGATAGATAATATTGTCCCTAACTGATAGATAGAGAATCGTTTCTGACATGTGTTTTAGAGTAAAAGGATAAAAGAAGATAAAATTTTTTATGAATTAAATACCCAAACCATAATTTTGATTTGGGTATTCATAAGATAACTTAATTATTAAGCGCAGGTGTAGCAGCCGCAATTGCTGCTGCAACAGCATCTTCTTCAGATTGAGCTGGAGTAGCTGGCTTTTGTGGTTCCGTCTTTACTGGTTTTGGTTCAGTTTGAGTCGGTTTAGGTTGTTCTGTTGTAGAAGTTTGAGTTTGGCTGCTAGTAGTTGTTTCAGCAGGGCGAATCTCACGACGAACTTCAGTTGTTGTATTTGGAGTTTCTTCACGAATAGTTTCGGTAACAGGAGCTGTAGTTTCTTGATTATCTACGCTTTCAAGCGTTTCAAACTCACTGTTCTTAGGCTCAGTTTGTGCTTGACTCGTTTCAGTTTCAGCAGTTTGTTCTTGCTGATCTTCGTTTTTAGGCTCTTCTTTTTTGACGCACGCAGTTAATAAAAGACCAGTAGCAATCGCTGCACAAAGTAAAAGTTTTTTATTCGCCATTGTTAAAACAACATATTAAAAAAGGACAGGGGGAATTATATCAGCAAATTAAAAGAATAAATCACTTACATCAAACAGCTTTGTTGATATTTTATAGTTGCTTGCACCATCCATACTAATTTTTAAAGTGATAAAACTAAAAAATCATAATCTAAACTTGAAAACGATTGCTGTCAGCCAAGCAAAAAGAATTTATGTATGAAATATCCACAATTCCGATAAATTTTTATCGAAAATGCTGATAGAATAGCCAGTTGTTTATAGTTCTTTGAATTGATGCGGTTTGACTTTGCTTTATTAGGGCAGAGTACAGTAAAATTGCACAACATTGTAGGCCGATTTCGGCTCGATTGTACGAGAAACTCAATGACCCATTTTATTTTTGTCACTGGTGGTGTAGTTTCATCACTAGGTAAAGGTATTTCTGCTGCTTCTGTTGCTGCACTTTTGGAAGCCCGTGGCTTAAAAGTCACTATGGTAAAAATGGATCCATACATTAATGTCGATCCAGGTACCATGAGTCCATTCCAGCACGGTGAGGTTTTCGTCACAGAGGATGGTGCTGAAACTGACTTAGATTTGGGCTATTACGAACGTTTCTTACGTCGTGCGAAAATGACCAAATTAAACAACTTTACAAGTGGTCGTGTTTATCAAGATGTTTTGAATAAAGAACGTCGTGGTGATTACTTAGGCGGTACAGTTCAAGTAATTCCGCATATTACTGACAATATCAAAGAACGTGTTCTTCGTGCAGGTGAAGGTTACGACGTTGCTATTGTAGAAATTGGCGGGACTGTTGGTGATATCGAATCACTTCCATTTATGGAGTCGGTTCGTCAACTTATGGTTGAGTTGGGTCATAAACGTACAATGCTCATGCATTTGACTTTGTTGCCGTATATCAAATCAGCTGCTGAGTTAAAAACAAAGCCTACTCAACACTCAGTTAAAGAATTACTTTCAATTGGTATTCAACCAGACATTTTAATCTGTCGTACTGAATATGATGTTGATGCTGATACTAAACGTAAAATTGCTCTTTTCACTAACGTAGAAGCGCGTGCAGTTGTTGTTTGTAAAGATGCGAAAACAATTTACCAAATCCCACGTAATTTTTATGAACAGAATGTTGACGATTTAATTTGTGAGCGTTTTGGTTTTAATGATCTTCCTGAAGCAAATCTTGAAGATTGGGATAATGTTGTTGAAGCATTACTCAATCCAGAGTACACGGTACGTGTAGCTATGGTTGGTAAATATGTTGAATTGCCAGATGCATATAAATCTGTCAATGAAGCACTTTTACATGCTGGTATCCAAAATCGCGTAAAAGTTCAGATTGATTATGTAAATGCTGAAGATCTTGAACAACAAGATATTAGTGTTTTAAATACTGCTGATGCGATCCTTGTGCCAGGTGGTTTTGGTGAGCGCGGTACTGAAGGTAAAATGCGTGCGATCCAGTATGCACGTGAAAATAAAATACCTTTCTTGGGTATTTGTTTAGGTATGCAACTCGCTGTAATTGAATATGCTCGCAATGTGGCAGGTATTCCAGAAGCAAGCTCTACAGAGTTTAATCGTTCAACTAAATATCCATTAATTGGCTTAATTACTGAATGGTTAGACGAGCGTGGCGAATTACAACAGCGCAGTCTTGAATCAGACTTAGGCGGAACAATGCGTCTTGGTGCTCAAAAGTCAGAATTGGTTGAAGGTACTAAAACTCGCGAAGTTTATGGTAAAGCTGAAATTACTGAGCGTCATCGCCATCGTTATGAAATGAATGATCGTTTCATTCCTACGCTTGAAGAAGCTGGTATGAAAATTTCAGGTTATTCTTCTGTACAACATTTAGTTGAAACTGTAGAAATTCCTGAACATCCTTGGTTTATTGCTGTACAATTCCACCCAGAATTTACAAGTTCACCACGTGATGGACATCCATTATTTGCTGGTTTTATTGATGCTGCGAAAAAACAGCACCAACAAGGTAAATAATGCAGTTCTTTAAATAAACTGGGAAAGTTTAAATGTCACAATTAAAACCACAAGAAGTTGTACGTTTAGGCGATATACAAATGGCAAATCATTTGCCATTTGTATTATTTGGCGGAATGAACGTATTAGAATCAAAAGATTTAGCTTTTGAAATTGCTGAAACTTATATTGACATCTGCAAACGCTTAGATATTCCTTACGTGTTCAAAGCGAGCTTTGACAAAGCGAATCGTTCAAGTTTGAATTCTTTTCGCGGTCCCGGTTTAGAAAAAGGGATTAAATGGCTTGCCGACATTAAGAAACAATTTAATGTCCCTATCATTACTGATGTACATGAACCATATCAAGCAGCTCCAGTTGCAGAAGTTGCTGACATTATTCAATTACCTGCTTTTTTAAGTCGTCAAACTGATTTGGTTGAGGCGATGGCTAAGACTCAGGCCATTATCAATATTAAAAAAGCACAATTCTTAGCTCCACATGAAATGCGCCATATTTTGCATAAATGTCTTGAAGCTGGAAATGACAAACTAATTCTTTGTGAACGTGGCTCAGCATTCGGTTATAACAACTTAGTTGTTGATATGCTTGGTTTTGACATCATGAAAGAAATGAATGTCCCTGTGTTCTTTGATGTGACGCACTCATTGCAAACACCTGGTGGACGTGCTGATTCAGCTGGTGGTCGTCGTGCTCAAATTACGACGTTAGCACGTGCAGGCATGGCGACTGGTTTAGCTGGTTTGTTCTTAGAAGCACATCCAGAGCCTGAACTAGCGAAATGTGATGGACCCTGTGCATTACGCTTATCTCAATTAGAGCCATTCTTGGCACAGTTAAAAGAATTGGATACTTTAGTTAAAGGATTCAAAAAGTTAGATACCCATTGATGTATGAAAATACATCTTTTTATTCATTAAACAGAGGAATTGTTCATGAGCCAAATCGTTGACATCCGTGCACGCGAAATTTTGGACTCTCGTGGTAACCCAACCATCGAAGCAGACGTAATTTTAGAATCTGGGGTTGTTGGTCGTGCATGTGCACCATCTGGTGCTTCAACTGGTTCTCGTGAAGCTTTAGAACTTCGTGACGGAGATAAATCACGTTACTTAGGTAAAGGTGTTCGTACAGCAGTTAACAATGTTAACACATTGATTCGTGACGCTTTGTTGGGTAAATCAGTTTTTGAGCAAAAAGACATTGATAATACAATGATCGCGCTTGATGGCACTGAAAACAAAGAAAAATTAGGTGCAAACGCAACTTTAGCAGTTTCTTTAGCTGCTGCGCGTGCTGCTGCTGAAGAAAAGAAACTTCCTCTTTTCCAATATATCGCAGACCTTCGTGGTCAAACTATTTTGACTATGCCTGTACCGATGATGAACATCCTCAACGGTGGTGAGCATGCAGATAACACTGTTGATATTCAAGAGTTCATGATTGAGCCAGTTGGTTTCACTTCATTTGCTGAAGCGTTACGTGCTGGTGCTGAAGTATTCCATTCTTTAAAATCAGTTTTAAAGAAACAAGGTTTAAATACTGCAGTTGGTGATGAAGGTGGTTTTGCACCTAACTTGCGCTCTAATGAAGAAGCGATCCAAGTTATTTTACAAGCAATTGAGTTAACTGGTTATAAAGCTGGTTCTGACATGATGCTTGCTTTAGACTGCGCATCTTCTGAGTTCTACAAAAACGGTCAATACGTTTTAGAAGGCGAAGGTAACCGTGCTTTCACAAGCCATCAATTTGCTGATTATTTAGCTGGTCTTGCAAATCAATATCCTATCATCTCGATCGAAGATGGTTTGGATGAATCTGATTGGGAGGGTTGGAGCTACTTAACATCAATTCTTGGTGACAAAATCCAATTGGTTGGTGACGATTTATTCGTAACAAACCCTAAGATTTTACAACGTGGTATTGATGAGAAAGTAGGTAACTCTATTCTGATCAAATATAACCAAATCGGTACTTTGACTGAAACATTAGATGCTATCTATCTAGCTAAAGCAAATGGCTATTCAACTGTTATTTCACATCGTTCTGGTGAAACAGAAGATTCGACTATTGCTGATTTGGCAGTAGGTACAGCAGCTGGTCAAATTAAGACTGGTTCTCTATGCCGTTCTGACCGCGTTGCAAAATATAACCAATTACTTCGTATTGAAGAATTGACTAAAGCAGCTTACCGCGGTAAAGCTGAATTCAAAGGTTTAAAATAATCTCTGAATTATGCTAGAAGTCTTTCGATCAACTTCGAGTAAATTGATTCTGTTGCTTGCAATCGTTCTGATTGCAAGCTTACAGTACCAATTTTGGTTAGGTGAGGGAGGATATTTCCCTCATCAAGCTTTAGCTCAACAAATCACGCAGCAAGCTGAAATCAATGAAGAGCTAAAAGAGCGTAATCGCATTTTAGCGGCTGAAGTTTTTGACTTAAAAAATGGAACTGAAGCGATTGAAGAACATGCACGTCTCGATCTAGGTTTAATCAAACCAAATGAGACCTTTGTGCAAATGAGTACGATCAGTACCCATTACAAACCGATCTATATCGATCCAAATGCAAAATTAGATGCCCCAACCAATGAAAATCCAGACTAAATTATGGGCTGTTGTACCAGCAGCAGGCTCAGGTAGTCGTTTTTCAAAATCTGAATTAAAACAATATCAATATATTGCTCAGCGTACAGTAATTGAGCATACGGTCAACAGGCTCAATACTTTGCAGTTAGCTGGATGTGTTATCGCTATAGGTGAGAGCGATAACTTTGCCCAGACATTAGCTTTTGAGCACTTAGATAGGCTTCACTTTTGTAAGGGGGGAGCTGAGCGTGTTCATTCGGTATTAAATGCTTTGATGTATTTATTAAATATTGCAGATGAAAATGATTGGGTTCTCGTACATGACGCAGCACGCCCTTGCGTTACAACAGATTGTCTCGAAAAATTGATAATTACTGCTGTAGAGTCAGATCAGAGTTCCATTTTAGCTATACCTGTTCGAGATACATTAAAACAAGTAGTTGAAGACCATCAAATAGAGAAAACAGTGAGTCGTGATCTATTGTGGCAAGCTCAAACACCACAAGTGGCAAAGATAAGCATATTAAAAAATGCAATAGAGACAGCACTGAAAGATCAAATTGTAATTACTGATGAGGCAAGTGCACTTGAATATGTAAATGAACCCGTACAAGTTGTACAAGGTCGTTCAGATAATATCAAAATCACTTATCCAGATGATTTAGAACTCGCTCGTTTAATATTGCAATCACAAGCCATAAATTAATTTTTTATAAAAATAGCCTAAGCAAAATTGAAAATTTAATGATTGTAACACCAATATAAATGACAACTATTTCACTATTTGATAAATTTATTGACTAAACTTTACAACGGATTAACAAATGAAAAAATTATTACTTTCAAGTTTTTTTACATTGGCATTAGTTGGTTGTGCTTCAACACCTGAGCAATCTCAAAATGTAGCTCAAGAAACGATCCGTTATTCAACAAGCCCATGTTTTGGTGCATGTCCAATTTATTCAGTTGAAGTTTCACCTAATGGAATAGTTCATTTCGAGGGCAAACAATACACTAAAGTAACGGGCACACGCGATCTTCAAGTAGATCAAGCTGTGTATAAGAAATTACAAAGTGAATTAAAAACTTATCGTCCAGAAACTGGTTCTAATGTAAAAACAACAGGTTGTGTGCAAACTGCAACAGATAAACCTAGTTCTTATTTTTGGTGGAAACAAGCAGATGGTACTACAACACGTTTGAGTCATTACACTGGTTGTATTTCTCCTGCAAATGATGAATTAAACAAATTAATTGATAAGTTACCTACATTAATAGGAATTGAAGAACTGGTATAAGTGTTGTCTGATGACAAGCGCATACCGCTTGTAGAAATTTCTTAGATTGTAAAAAACTAGCTGTCGTATAACTGCATACGGCAGCTTAGATAGAAAACTATAGAGAATTAGTCTGTAAACACGATATAAAATTAATAAATTAAAATTAGCTCAAACTTGAGAATCGCTTGATTAAAAACTTTATGTTTTAGTTAACAACCTAGCCATTATTTATGCTAATAATAGTTAAACTAGAAAAGACGATATCAAATTTTCTGAGCATTACTACTTAGTTTTTTTAACTTTAGATAACATCAACTTGGCTCTAACGGTTGTTTAAATTAAAAGGACGAGGTTGTAAAGCGTAAAATAGAGCAGAGCATTGAAGTTTTTTCCAATAGTCAAAAAATATTTTTTGTTAAAAATTAAATGAGATAAACTATTCAATTAAATCAAATGTTTAATTTAATGGACATAGAAAATACTTGAAAATCGATACAAAAAGATTTGTATAGTTTTTGAATAATTACTTCATTAAATATATAATATAATATATTATAAAAAAATATAATGTTTTAAAGAGTAAAACAATGTCTAGCATTATTTTAGCTTTGATTGGCGGTGCTATCCTTGGAATTGCAGTAGTGGGCTATTTGTATGTAAATGGTCGTATTGCAGGGATTAGTGGCTTGCTTGCGCAGGTTTTACAACCTAAATCACTTTTGAATAATCCTGCATTTTGGTTCTTGTCTGGCTTATTCATCATTCCTTTCATTTACCAATTATTTGTTGAACCTGAGATTGTGATTAAATCCTCACCAATTGGATTAATCATTGCTGGAATCTTGGTAGGTTTTGGTACGCGATTAGGTTCGGGATGTACTAGTGGTCATGGTATCTGTGGTATGAGTCGCTTATCAGTGCGTTCGATCGTTGCAACGGTCACATTTATGCTAGCTGGAATCGTGACTGTATTCGTTATTCGCCATATTTTAGGAGTTGCGATATGAAAAATGTATTTGCGTTCATATTTGGCGGATTATTTGCACTAGGACTAATGGTCTCAGGTATGTCAAATCCTGAAAAAGTTTTAGGATTTTTAGACATTTTTGGTGAGTGGGATATTAGCCTAATGTTTGTGATGATTGGGGCTATTGCGATTGCCATCATTCCATTCCAAAAAGCGATCCGAAATCCAAAAACATTATTCGGTGAAGTAATTTCATTACCCACTAATAAACAGATCGATAAAAAATTGATCGTTGGTTCGATGCTGTTCGGTATAGGTTGGGGGATAGCTGGTGTATGTCCTGCACCTGCAATTACTCTGATCGGGTTAGGCTATGCTGAAGCATGGTATTTTATCGGAGCAATGTTCCTCGGTATCTTTATTCATCGCATATGGGCAGAACGATAATTAGGAGAGATTAGATGCAACATCCTCAAGTCAAAGCATTTTTTGATGAAAATACAAATACATTTAGTTATGTGGTGACTGACCCAGAAACTAAAGTATGTGCCGTAATTGACAGTGTTCTAGATTATGATGCTGCATCTGCTTCTACATCAACTCATAGTGCAGATCAAATTATTGATTTCGTAAAGACTCATCAGTTAAAGGTTGAGTGGATACTAGAAACACATGTCCACGCAGATCATTTAACCGCATCTCAGTATCTCAAAGAACATTTGGGTGGAAAGATTGCGATGAGTGAAAAGATCGGTATTGTGCAAGAGACCTTTAGCTCAATATACAATCTTGATGTGAAGATGTTTAATTCACACCAAACTTTTGATTATCTCTTTAAAGATGATGAGCATTTTAAGATTGGTCATCTAGATGCTTACAATATTCCAACGCCTGGACACACGCCAGCGTGCTTGAGTTATGTCATTGGTGATTCTGTCTTTGTTGGTGATACTTTATTCATGCCAGATTATGGTACGGCGAGATGTGATTTTCCTAAAGGAAGTGCGGATATACTTTTTGATTCTGTTCAAAAGTTATATGAACTACCTGATGATACGCGTGTTTATCTATGCCATGATTATAAGCCTGAAGGTAGAAATGAGTATTTCTATGAGACAACAATTGCTGCACAGAAACACAGTAATATTCATTTGAAATCTGATACCGATCGACAAGATTTTGTAAAGATGCGTCAGGCACGTGATGCCACTTTGGCGATGCCAAAGTTGATTCTGCCATCTATACAAATCAATATGGATGCAGGTTGTTTTCCAGAACCAGAAAGTAATGGTGTGCGGTATTTAAAGTTACCATTCAATTTTTTTAAACGTTGATAAAAAAATTGATAAACAAGGAAGATACACGTTATCTTCCTTGTTTATTTTCTATTAGAAATGAGAAAGCTATTTTGATACAGAATAATTGATTAAACTGTTTTAAATTTTTCATGTTGTTAGATTTTAATGACTATTTTTGAAATTGAAACACATCCACTGAAGCCATTCTTACCATATAATGCTAAGTTGCTAATGTTGGGAAGCTTTCCTCCTCCTCAAAACAGATGGAGGATGAATTTTTACTATCCAAATTATCAAAATGACATGTGGCGAATATTCGGATTAATATTTTTCAAAGATAAAAACTATTTCCTTGATTTATCAAATAAAAACTTTAAAGAACAAAAAATTCGTGAATTTTTGATAGAAATTGGTGTAGGAATATTCGATACCGCATTTCGAATTAAAAGATTACAAGGTAATGCATCTGATAAATTTCTAGAAATAGTCACGCCTACAGATTTGTCAGAATTACTCATCCAAATTCCTGCATGTCACACCATTATGACGACTGGTGATAAAGCGACAGATACACTGATGCAGCATTTTCCTGAGAACCCCATTAAACCGATGATTGGACAATCTGTGCAAGTAAACTATATGGAGCGAGAGTTAAGTTTATATCGTTTACCTTCATCGTCACGTGCTTATCCTTTAGCTCTAGATAAGAAGGCAGAAGCATATAAGCTATTTTTTGAAGAAATTGGCTTGGTTTAGTTAAATACAGAGTGGACTGCCACCACTCTCCTAGACAAATTTCGTCTATTCTTTGGACTGCCACCACTCTCCTAGACAAATTTCGTCTATTCTTTTTGCATAGGAGAGAACATTATGAGTGGACAACGATACACCCCAGAATTTAAAGATGAAGCTGTTAAATTGATTACCGAACGTGGATATTCTGTCACTGATGTGGCTGAACGTTTAGGTGTATCACAGCACAGCATTTATAAATGGCTAAAGGCCGTACAGCCTTTACGCAACAACCCTGATGAACATGAACTACTCGAAGCAAAGAAAGAGATCCTTCGTCTTAAAAGTCAGCTTAAGCAAACTGAAGAAGAGCGAGATATCTTAAAAAAGGCCGCAAGGTACTTTGCAAGCCTGCCCGAGTAAAGTATCAGTTTATCCTTGAGTACAGCCATCAATTTAAGATTAAAACGATGTGTCG
>NZ_JAKTID010000076.1:0-9916 GCF_027854795.1 Acinetobacter sp. AOR34_HL
ATAAACTCAGCGACTTGTTCATAAGGCAGGGATGGATGAGGGCGCGATTCCTGTTTTAAGTTGCCTAAGATTGGCTCAAGATTACCTTTCCATTCAGCAGGGTTAGTACCCTCAAAATATCCCATAGCCTTAGCATAATCAAAAATAGTTTCTATGCGACCACGAATACGTTTGGCTGTTTCATTTTTTTCGATCCAAATTGGTTTAAGAGCTTCTGCAATATCAACTTTGGTAATTGTGCCAATGGTGAGATTACCTAAAGTTGGATAGATATAGGTTTCTAATGTGGATGACCATTGCCCAATATGCTTTTGATTTTTGAGTTCACGGGTTTTATTGGCAATAACAACTTCCGCACACTCCATGAATGTTTTGTCACGAAGTTTTTGGCTATGCAATTTTTCAAGCTGTTTCTGCTTATGTGCAATTGGATCAATGCCATTTCGTATTTGTAATCTTAATTCAGTTGCTTTAGCTCGGGCTTCAGCTAATGAAACTTCAGGGTAGGGACCAAGACCAATATCACGGCGATGAGGTTTTAACTTTCCATCTCTATCGAGACGTTTGCCAACAACAGCACGTAAAATCCAAACACGAGAATTGCCTTCGACATTCAAGCATAAGCCATCGACACCACCTACAGAGTGTCGACCAGTTGTTTTAATTTTTGCTACACTGAGTGCTGATAGCTCTTTAGATTTCTTTGGCATGATCTTTGGTTACCCCTCAACCTACCCCACATAAAATACTGGAAATGATTGGAATAGACAAGACAAAGTTGGATGGATTAAACTTTAAATTATTGAAAAATATATTTTTATAATATTGGGTTGGATTGCTATGGACTATTGTTAGACGGACACCGCTTCCGCCAAATATCAACGACTTAGCCCCGATTATCGGGGCTTTGTTGTTTTTGGGGTTTATGCAACGTAAGCCTGTAGTAAGCTAAATAAAATAATATTTTGGAGAACGGTTTTGGGGTTAAATAGTAACTATATTCTTGCAGACTCGGATTTATTAGGAAGTTTTGGGTTTGAAGACTATTCTATGTTTTTAAATGTAGATGATAAAAGTTTTTTGCGACACTTAAAGAATGATGCAAAATTAAGTGATTTTGAGGAGTCTTTAAAGCTTTATTCTGCAGCCATCCACGAATATCGACATTACTTTGATATGACGCATACAACTTATGGGGTTACTCATTTTTATAATTTAGATCAAGCATTAAGACAAAAATTTAAGCAGAATAAAGGTGATGAATTTAGTTTTCATAAAATAAAAAGTTTTACGAATGAATTAAAAAAGATTAGATATCCATCTTATTACAGTCATATATGGCAGGAGGATAACACTAAGCAGTGGGAGTTACGACCTACTATAGGAAAGGTTTTTGATTCTTATGGGCACGTATCTGATAGACCAGTTTTATTTGCTCGGTATTTTAATTCGCAAGGTGAGGCTTTATCTAGACATCCTTTTTCAATGGTAAGTTTATTGGAATGTTCTGCGACTATTGATGAATATATAAATTCTATGGGGCTTATTTCGTCTTTATCTAAAGATGAAGCAAGTTATAATTTTCTAATAGCCCGTTTTGATAAAATTAATATGGATTACATTTATAATATTAATTTGACAGAATATTCGACTTGTTTTCATCTAATTGCTAACCGCTTTAGAATTACACATTTACAAAAATTATTTGATATTTCTAGGGTTCTAATAAATATATGTTTGAATTTCACAGAAAGGCATTTTGAATTATTGAATCAAAGTAATTTAGTGGATAGGTTATATAAGCCATCACAGCGGTTTAGTGCTGAAGAATTACAAGATTATATTTATTTCAATTCATCTTTAAAAAATGGTCTTAAACTTTTAGAACGACCAATTTTATTTTATGTATTATTAAATTTAATGGAAATAAAAGAATATCACAGTAAACAAGAGGTAATTGGCGAGTTGGACAGAATCCTCAATATTTGTGGTTTGACATGCAAAGATATAATGATTGATTCAAAAGCTTTTATAAAAGACAAAGCTAGACTAGTCTTCAATTCTCAAATAAATTATTTTTCTAAAATTGCTCAAACTATTTCTCCTAACTTGGATAGGATATCGAAATTCAGAGATGAAGAAGATGGTTTTAATTTTCTTCTAAAATTTATTGAGCATCTCGATATGCCGCGTATAGAAATGTATTCAGGGTTCGAAATATTAATAAGAAGGGATAATAACTTACTTGAAGATATTGACTATTCTCAAGAGATCGAAAATATTAAATTACTAAGAAATTGGGTTAATGAGTATGATAATGCATGTATATTCTAAATATTATAGTAGAAAAGGTATATTTAATTCCTAGTATCATCTACTAATTGTTTTTGATGTGGTACAGCAATCGCTTCCCATTCATCATAAGACAAAATAAGTGGAAAAGCGGCTACTAACTGAATAATAGTCGCTTTGCTCTTTCTATGGGTTTCGACTTTAGTTAAGCGCTTTTTGAAAATTTCTTAATACTTTCACCATTTTCGTGTGGTTATTATTTTTTAATCAAATTCAGATCGTTGAGAATTTAGGTTTTTAAACTTCGACCGTTAAAGAATAAGGTCTTTCATTCAGATTGCTATTTATAAAAATCGCGTCAAATGACATGTTTTCCAATAATGTTTTGAGATTGTGATGTGTTTTGATTGAGTCAGCAGAAAGTTTAATAAGCACAATCAGATTGACGGGATCTATCGTAAATTCAATCGTTGTTGGTTTCGTTTTGATAAGACTCAAATCATTTTCATGTAAAAGTTTTGTGATTTGTTGAGTGAGCTGATTTATTTGTAATTCATCATCTTTTGAAGGCGATGTCATACTAAGCTCAATCAAAGTAGAGTAAAGCTCTAAATCTTTAGGATCATCAATGACATCGACCTTGTATAAACCTAATGACTCAGTTTCAGACTTCGAGATGGGTGATTTATTATCTTCCAAAAAATTTGTATCCATTGGTTTAATATTTGCTTGATACAGATTAGACACATCCTTTGCATCTTTGATGGCTTTTTTAGCTCTGTTTTGTGCATCTAATAATGGATCATATAAATTATTAGCCTCTATCATTTGTGTATCTTGAGTGAGATCAAAAAAATCGGGGACTTGATTTGCTAAAGTGGTGCTGTCAGTCGAGGAGGCATCTAAACTTTTTGAATTCTGAGTCTGAAGTTGATTGACCGTTGATGAGGAGGGCTTAGAAGCTATACGGACTGTATCATTATTTGTTTTAACTGATGCCGAAACAAAAGTTACTTTCATAGTCGAAGTAATATCAGAGCTATTTTCAGCATCAGGTTTTAAAAGTACGATGAGGATCGCAACATGCGCGATGATGCTAAAGAGAAATGCGCTCTGTGAAACATTTAGTTTTTTTTGAGACCACATAACTTTTCTCCTGAGCATTCATGTTGAAAATCAGAATAAATAACGTAAGGTCATTCTGAGATTTCTTCCCTCAGTTGGGTGGACATGCTTATCTAGAATACCTTCGCGTTCAGTTGAGCTAGGAGAACATGCCGAATCTCCTAAATCCTGTCGAGCGCATGAAGCATAGTAGTATTCAATATCATTAATTCTTTGATCAAATACGTTGAACAATTCAAGTTGTGCTTGGAAGTTCTTATTAAATTGATAACTGCCTTGTAAGTTCACCAAAGTTGAAGAGTCTGAACGAACTGAATTATCTTCAATCAGTGGACGTGAACCAAAATAACGTAAACGACCACCAAAGTTTAATTGCTCATTAAAATGGTATGTAAAACCAGCAGCGACAGTCTTTTCGATCGCACCTGGTATGTGGTTTCCTTCAATACTATGATTTTTAAATCTTACTTTTGACCATGCCGCATCTAAATCGATGATCCACGCATCAGTAGGTTGATAGAACTGTGAAATTTCAATCCCTTGGCGTTTACTTGGTCGACTAGCCTCCGTTGTACCTGCATCGCCAATAAATACCAGTTCTGAATCAGAATCAAGTTGCCATAAAGCAATCGTACTCGTAAGTTCTGGAATAAAATTAGCTCTGAGTCCAATTTCAGAATTGATGGTTCTGACTAATGGCGAAACAGAATCAATTTTACTTAAATAGTTACTGTCTCTTGGATCGATATTTAAGCGAGTTGTGGTGCCTCTAGCATCATTGCTATGAAATCCATAAGCATAATTCAGATAATATTCAACATTTTTCCAAGGACCTAAAACCATGCTCAGTTTAGGGCTAAGAATGTGGTCAGTTTCATTACCCGTATTTTCTTTGCGATCTGAATTAACATCAAAAGAATAAAAATCACCACGTACACCGAAAATAGTCTTTAACCAAGGTTGCCAACTGGTTTGATTTTGACCCCAAATGCCAAAAGAAAACTCTTGAATATCATCTTGGCGAATTGTGTGGAAGCGTTGACGGTTTTCAGTTTGATAAAGCCCGATATCCGCGATGTAGTCATATCTAAAAGAGCTGCCATATGTATTTAAAACGTCTTTATCTTGCCAAACCGTAGCCCAACCTTTTTGATACTTTGCACCAAGCGTTGTGCGTTCCTCCGCTTGTTCAAATTGATCCCCACGTAGTGGATCATTAAGAAAATAACTAAAATCAGAAAATAAGTTCAGCTTGTTATAGACGGCATATGATGAAAGTTCAGAGAATTGTTTTTCATCATGATTCTTCGAATTGTACCAAAGTGCAGTTCTTGAGGATTTTCCACCGTCGCTGGTATTTAGGCTGCCAAATCGATCAATCTCCCCACTGTCAATTAAACGCTCGGGGATTTGATCAGTTGCATCCCATTTAGACTGGTAATGTTGAAAAGCGATGGACTTATTTTTACTGTGGTCTCCGCTAAAGTATTTTAGAAATACATTCTGTTTGGATAAATTCTCAGGATTTATCCATGGACCATCGTTATTGAAATTTTCAATTGCAGCAATAATTTCACCATTCTGCAGTTGCAGATTGCCGACACCTAAAACTCTAAGTAAATCATTTTTTCCTAGCGTCATTTGTACATAGGGACGATCTAATGAATGAATACTTGAAATTTTCGCAGTACCAGCCGAAGCGAAATCACCATCATCAATTGATGTTGCACCTTTATGATATTGAATCGTTTCAATCAGTTCTGGAATCAGAAAATTTAAATCGGTATAGCCTTGTCCATGTGCATGACTGACCATATTGATAGGGATTTCATCAAATGAGGTGGCAAAGTCGGTACCATGATCTAGGTTAAATCCACGCAGGAAAAACTGATTTGCCTTACCTGTACCGCTGTGTTGCGTTACGATGACTCCTGGTATCGTTTCTAGTACTTCACCAGGTCTAGAGAGTGGGCGAGTTTGAATTTGCTCTTGAGAGATCGTACCTTGAGAAGCAGTTGTAGCAATACCAAATGGCTCATCTGTAGAAGACGAAGCTGAGAGCTTAATCATCGGAAGACCTAGAATAAGTTCACCACCTGCATAAGTCATTTGGCTCAAGTAAAAGTGGCTACTACCCATCAAAAGTAAAGAAATGATCTTTTTTTTCATTTTTTTTCACTTATATAGTTTTATGGTTTAGCTTAATTTTTTTGCTGTGAAATCACTGTGAATCGTAACGATTAAAATCATTTATATTAAAAAAAATCAAAGCACAGCAACCATTTGTTTCAAACGTGGAAGATAAGTTGGATTTTGATAACCTGTGATCGTGCTCCAACGCAACAGTTTTTCAGCGCTTATACGGTCTTGGCTTGCGAGTGCAAGTTCTGCATAAACCTCAAAATCCTCATTTTCTCTTTGCATATCCCAGTTTTTCGCAGCGATCTTGAGACCTTCTTGGTATTGCTTTGATACCCAAAGATATTGTGCTTGTTCTCTCAAATGGATGTGATCTTGCTCTTTTAATAAGCTTTGAACACGCAAGCTTAATTCACTCAGGTCTTTATTTGATGAGTGATCACCTAGTTTCTGTTTCGCTAAAATAATTCGATAAAGAGCACCATCATGATAACGATAGGGTTCTAAGATCTTTAATGCTGTTTGATATTGTTGTTGAGCGATATACCAATTTGCTTTGGCGAGAGTATTAGGTAGGTTATCTGTTGCAAGTAAGGGAATAGCTTGCATCGCAAGTTGTTGATCATTAAATCGTGTGGCAACTTCAAGCAATATATTTCCAAACCACTGTTTATCATTTTTACTAAGTCGTGAGGTCGCTTTTAAAAGCTCATCTGCTTTAGGTTTTAAATCTGAATAACTCTTGGTCATTGCCTCAACTTGGAGGATACAGCCAGCTTGATACCATTTGACTTCGGAATCATTTAGTTGATTGCATAAGCTAAGCGATTGATCGAATTGACCTTGAAGTCTGTAAATATTTGCGAGCTGTAAAATAGCATCATATTGGTTTGGCTGGGATTTCAGTATTTCTTTTAGAGTTTTTTCTGCTGTACTAAAATCATGGTTAGCCTGCGCTAATCGAGTTGCTAGTAATTTATTTTCCACATCGGAAGGATTTTTACTGGTTTTCATTAGGTTTTCAGCTTGTTCCAATAAATCACCATCGCCACGAGCATATGCTTTTTCGAGTAATACGGTCACAATTTGGTTTCTCACTGTATCGTTATAATGATTATTCAAACTGCTTTGATTGTTTGTAAGTTCTGAGCTTGTATTTTTATGTTGATGTTTAGGATGTGCATGCACAGGACCAAAGTAACTAAGTACTAAAACAGCAAGGGTAAGTTGGCGGATTAACATTTAGAAAAACTCCTAAAAAAGCCCTTAGTTAGCTAATCTAACCAAGGGCTTTTGTTTTAAAATTTAACTGCTACAGGTTCAGCTTTGTTATCTATGGTTGTTTCTGATATTGCAGTCAGAGTTTTTGGTTCAGCTTGTTCAAAGTTGCTTTGCGATTGGTTGGTCAATATCAACGTTTCTTTCAGTACAGCATCACCTTGAGATTGGTTGTTATTGTTGGGTTTAGATTTATTATCATCGCCACCACATCCGCTTAATCCAATTGCAACCATGAACAACAGCATATATTTTTTCATGGTGTTTACTCCTGATTATTTGCTAGCTGTATTAAACGGTGAGCCTGACACTGGAGTATTTAAATAAGGGAATGTTGTACCGAACTGTTGCGGTGATTGTAACGCGCCATCAGTAAAACTAATTCCGCCAGCTTTGGCATCAGTTGCTTTACAACCTACGGCAGTATTTACACCATCAATCGTACACAACAAGCCCATAGCAACTCGAAGCTCAATATCTACAACATCGTCACCTGGGCGACGACCATTTGGGAAACCAGCAGTATCACCACCAATGACGCCTAAACGACTTTGTTTGTCTTTTGTTGTCGGTGCGATTGCTGTATTCAAACGTAGCATCTCAGACGCTTTCACATTTTTTGGTTGATTGAGACCAGGAATACCCAATAAGAATGCATTCACTAAGTCTGTACGTGGGAAGTTGGTTGGTGCTACAACAGCGCCGCCTGTGGCA
Source organism: Acinetobacter sp. AOR34_HL (assembly GCF_027854795.1). Lineage (NCBI taxonomy): Bacteria > Pseudomonadati > Pseudomonadota > Gammaproteobacteria > Moraxellales > Moraxellaceae > Acinetobacter > Acinetobacter sp. AOR34_HL. The sequence continues at coordinate 7,549 of NZ_JAKTID010000076.1, forward strand.
TCTTTAAACAGAACTTCAATTAAAGTTGGTAGTGCTGGATTAGTAACATAATCAGCAAATTGACCATCATTGGCTGGCTTGCTAGCATTGAATTTGTCTTTGTCTTTCAAGCCGATCACAACCTCATTGACTAACGGCATACCCAAACGTGAAACTTGAGTCCATGCACCACCAACTTTTGATGCGCTGTTCAAGTTGCTATCAGGATTTGGATTTAATAAGGTTGCTTGAGGTAAGCTCGCAGTCGTCCAACCACCAATCACAGTATCGTTTGTTGACACTAAACATGATTGTGGAACTTCAAGAGCGATCGTCGTGACGTTTTTATCAGCAATTGTATTTAAGCCTTGATCTTCAGCATTGACACCAGAAGGTGCAAGTTGAGTGGCTGGAATTTTGATATTGACTAAGTCAAATACTTCTCCCAAGTTCACCGCAAAAGATTCTTGGCGTTGACCAACGAAAACTTTACCTGAACCACAGCTTCCGAAATTCACGTTTTGTACAAAAGTGTCTGCATAAGCTTGATAGTTAGGAATAGATTTTGTTCCTACATTATCAAATGGTTTTTTGAAAGTGCCGAGCACATTACGATCACCTTTGCGACGATCTCCTTTAATCATCGTCACTGTGTAGGTTTCAGCCGTATTTTGTGCTGAACTACCGACATTGGTAATCTTGCCGATGTTAGATAATGGAACAGAAATATTTTTGCCGCCCACTGGAACTTGAAGGTCTTTTAATTCTTGGTTGAATTTGAATTGAAAGGTGATGTCTTCTTGAGCATCGCCATTATTGTCTACATGGATTTCGTATAATGCTTTTGGATCAAGAGAAAAGTAGTTCGGGCCGCCATAGGCATCTTGAAGTGGTTGATAATTGGCTAATAATGTAACGTAGTTACTACGCCCAGATTCATAGCTTTTAAACATATAAAAATCTGTAGCATCTACTTTTGGTAGCTTAGTGATTGAGGGTGCTTCTCGGTGACTTGAAGCAAATGTGGTTGCACTAAAGCTACTTAGCAAGATTGCAATAAGTAGGCGAGAGTCCATAGAGTATCTCCTTGATCACTTTTTTGATCTTAGGTTTTAATTTTTGATAAGTTGTTATGGGTCTTATGCTTTTCCCTAATTTGAAAAGTAGTTATATGCATTAGACATTTTAGTTTTACAGATCAGCTTGTGAATTTTGTGTGATGCACTTAACATTTCTTCTTATATGATTGATTTTTATATTTTAAATAGTTTTTTGGTTTATACGTTAATAGCCTAAGTTGATGATCAAATCAGGCAGGAAAATATTGAATCTATGAAATGAGATCAGTGAATTTTAGTTTCATTGATCTCTAAAAATATAAAATCATTCCTTGTTTAACGATTAATTTCTAATGCTTGTCCACGACAATTTAAAAATAACTGATTTTGATGCCACGCCAGTTGCCCAGAAACAATGGTGGTATCAACTTCATAACGAAAGGTTTTATCTTGGAATGGAGTCCAACCACATTGCATATAATTTTTTTCTTTGTACACGACAAAAAAAGATAACTCATTGAAATAATGGCATAATACTTGTTTTCTGACGACGAATATGATGACACATTTCAATGAGTTACATCTCATCTTAAACAAATATCTAAAGTGGAACAAGTCACATGCAAAATGTTTTACACTGATTATGCTTGCATTAATTGTAAAACAGACATGTAATCTTTCTTCTGCATCTAAAGCCTTACCCATCAAGTGCTTACCACAATCATTTTATCGACGTATACAACGCTTCTTTGCAGGTCAGTATTTCGATTATCGTCAAATTTCTCAGTTAATTTTCAATATATTTTCATTTGATAAAGTCCAATTAACTTTGGATAGAACTAATTGGAAATGGGGAAAACGAGATATCAATATCTTGATGTTAGCCATCGTCTATCGTGGAATAGCGATACCTATTGTTTGGACATTGCTCAATAAACGTGGCAATTCAGATACAAAAGAGCGTATTGCTTTGATTCAACGCTTTATCTCCATTTTTGGTAAAGATCGTATTGTGAATGTGTTCGCAGACAGAGAATTTATCGGTGAGAAATGGTTTACATGGTTAATTGAAAATGACATTCACTTCTGTATACGTGTTAAAAAAACTTTATTGTGACCAATCACTTAGCCAAGAATCATAAAATTAGTGATTTATTTCGTCATCTTCAAGTTGGTCAAACTGAATGTCGTAAACGACGTATTTGGGTTGGTCGAGTGAAACTGTATATTAGTGCGCTACGATTAGAAGATGGAGAACTTTTACTTGTTGTTTCTCCTATGTTTAATGCTTCTGCTATTCGTGATTATGCATTACGCTGGGAAATCGAAAC